>JAKRSG010000268.1 GCA_022402405.1 Bacteroidia bacterium
AAACCCAGAATATAGACCCAAATAACCAAAGTCTATCGTCAAACGTTTATTCTTCTACTGCCAAATTAAGAGTTGGGGATAATATTGAAATCAGGGTTAGAAGTGGGATGATTATCAAAGGTGTTGTAACCAAAAACATGGTAAGCTCAATTAAATTAAAAACGGAAGATAGTGAATTAACCATCCCAAAATCAGATATTAAACAATTGGTAAATTTACGGGAATTAAAAAATGACCTTGAAATTTTGAACATGAATTCAAATCCCGAATCGTCAAATTTCAGCCGCTATTTCTTCGCTCCATCTGCTATAAAAAACAAAAGTGGAACCTTTGTATATGATAACTCATATTTGTTTGTAAACTCATTAACCTATTCTCCTACCGATTTCCTAAGCATTACAGGTTCGGCCGAAATCATTACCCTTCTGGCCGCTCAGCCTATGTATATGATTGCACCTCACATGGGATTTAAATTTGCAGATGGCTTTTACATTGGTGGCGGATTTATGCATTTTAACATGATAAATGAAGATATTAAGTTAAACGTGCTTTTCGGTACCGTAACAGTGGGCGATCAAAACAGAAATGCTACCCTAAATATTGGTAGAGGAACGCAAGCTAATTCAGATTATTCTATCAATTTATCAGGATTTCTTCGTGTATCAAAAAACTTCGGTATTATTACCGAAAACTGGTTTTCGCCTGCCCTAAACTTTATTGATGAAGATGTCCCATTACTTGGAGTTGGCGGCCGTTTAATGAGTAAAAATGTAAATTTCGATTTCGCCTTAATCACTTTCATTCCTTATATTGGTTTTTCTGTTCGTTTTTAAACATTTTTGGTTCGAACCAAATTTTTCTATTTGATTTTATCTAAAGCATGATTACTTTTCATGAAAATTTGAACATTGAAAATAATCGGAATCACAGGCACTCTAGGTGCTGGTAAAGGTACTATTGTTGAATATCTTGTAACCCATTTCGGATTCAAACATTATTCAGTTAGAGGCTTCTTAATAGAAAAAATTGAAGCTAAAGGTGAAATAGTAAACCGAGATAGTTTAACCCACACTGCAAATGAGCTTAGAGCTCAACACGGACCAAGTTATATAGCAGAAGAGCTTTGGAAACTAGCTCAACAAAGTTCTCAAAATTGTATCATCGAAAGCATAAGAACTATGGGTGAAGTAAATGCTCTTAAATCAAAAGGCAATTTCACCTTATTTTCTGTAGATGCCGAAAGAAAAATTAGATACGATAGAATTATCCTAAGGGCATCAGAAACAGACCAAGTTTCTTATGAGGTTTTTGAATCGAATGAGCTGAGAGAATTAGACTCAACTGACCCCAACAAACAAAACCTCAGAGCATGCATGAATGCCGCCGACATTCACTTTTTAAATAATGGAACATTTGACGATTTATACGCTCTAATAAACAAGTGTATTCAATCTTTATAATAGTATGCAAACAACTACAGATAGCAAATATGTTCGTCCAACTTGGGATGAATATTTTATGGAAGTTATGGAAGCCATTAGCAAACGTGCCACCTGCGGGAGAGGTAGAAGTGGTTGCGTAATTGCTAGAGATAATCAACTGTTGGTTACAGGTTATGTTGGCTCACCAATTGGTTTACCTCATTGTGATGAAGTGGGTCATCAAATGAAAAAAATGATTCATGAAGATGATAGCATAACCCAGCATTGTGTACGAACAGTGCATGCAGAACAAAATGCTATTTGTCAGGCTGCCAAAAATGGAGTTGCACTTGAAGGTGCAACCTTGTATTGCCGCATGACACCTTGCAGAGTTTGTGCCATGCTCATTATAAACTGTGGCATAAAAAGAGTAGTCTGCGAAAGAAAATATCATGCCGGTGGAGAAAGTGAAGAAATGCTCAAAATGGCTGGTGTGAGCCTAGAGTTTTTCCATGATGAAATACAAAATTATGAGAGCGGCAAATAATATGAATGAGATTACCTTTAGAGATATTCAGTTAACAGATAATACTCATTTAGCCCAAATTATAAGAAGTAGTATTGAAGCTCTTAACCTCCCAACAGAAGGAACGGCGCACTCCGACCCCACCACCGATAATTTATTTCAACTTTTTCAAACTCCAGGCTCGCATTATTTTGTGGTAGAAAAAAATAATAGAATAATGGGTGGTTGTGGAATATATCCGAGCAATGGCTTACCAGAAAATCATGCAGAACTTGTTCGATTTTTTCTGCATACAGATGCTAGAGGACTTGGACTTGGCAAAGAACTCATGCTTATGTGCGAGCAAAAAGCCAAAGAGTTTGGATATTCCCATTTATATTTAGAATCCTTCCCCGAAATGGAAGCTGCCATTCATCTGTACAAGAAATTTAGTTACGAATTACTCCAACATTCGCTCGGAAATACCGGGCATTTTTCGTGCAATGTTTGGATGTTGAAGAAGTTAAATTGAAAAAAAATGTTTCATTTTGAAACAAATATTTCGATTAACTTTTTCATAAAAGTTTGCCAATTAACAAACTAAGATTTTGGTTCAGAATTAGCATTACACTATAAAAGTGTGTAAAAATGAACAAAATCTCCTTTACTATTTTCCTGGCTCTTATTGCCTTCCAATCGTGTAAACAACAAGTAATTGAAAAACAGGACACGTTAGGCACAAATCTTTCTCAGAATCCAGATCATAGAATCGATGAAGTTCGTGTTCCTAATGGGTTTAGTTGGGAAACATCCAGAAATGTGAAGGTGAAAATTACTACGAATGATACTCGGTTCAAAAATGAATTACATAAAATTGAGGTTTACAATAAGAAACCTGAATTAGGTGGAAAAAAGCTTGCTGAAGGTAGCGTTTCAACTGATAAAGCTTTTGAAACCCTTATTCTAACTCCCTTTATGGATAAATCATTTTACATCCAAAAAATTGCTCCAGATGGTAGTAAAGATTTTGAATTGTGTGCCATTGTTGGCAATCAGGCCTTAGCGGAAATAAAGGTAGATAACACCCAAAAAATCGTTTTAGGCAAAAGCGATGGTGGCGGTAATTCTCCTATTGGAGATATGGATGGTGATGGTGTTGCAGACGATTTAGATTGTTATCCTTCAGATCCTACAAAAGCATTCTGTAATACATACGGAATAGCAACTTTGGCGTTCGAAGATTTGTGGCCTCACAAAGGAGATTATGATATGAATGATATGGTTATTAACTATTCATATAAAGTAATTACAAATGCCACAAATCATGTGGTTAGAGTGGAAGCTGATTATACATTGAGGGCCACTGGTGGTTCATACAACAATGGCTTTGGAGTAGAGTTCCCTATAAGTCGCGCATCTATAAATACTGTGCAAGGTGCCACACTCGAAACCAATCAATCAAAGGCTGTTTTAATTGTCTTTCAAGACATGAGAGCAGAAATGAAAATGTGGAATACCATTCCAAACGCAGCTGGCAGTCCAACGGTAGATTACCAAGTATCTTTTAATGTAAGCAATGGTCCAACATTAGCACAATTTGGACTTGGAGCTTACAATCCCTTTATATGGAATGGTAGCAATGGTTTTGGCAGAGGTTACGAAGTACATTTACCTGGCGGCATGCCTACAGATTTAGCCAATACAAGCTTATTGGGTACCGGAGCAGATGCCTCTCAATTAATAAATGGTGACACCTACATAAGCAAAAATGATAGATCGCCTTGGGCAATCAATATTCCTATTGAGTTTGATTATCCAATTGAGAAAGCCGATATCAATACAGCATATACCAAGTTTTCTACCTGGGTAAGCAGCGGTGGAACTCAATATGTAGATTGGTATACCAATCAAAATGGCTACAGAAATAATTCGAATATTTATTAAATAGGTGTTTTTTCAGTTTGTTTTTAAAGTACCTGAGCAGTAATGCTCGGGTATTTTTTTTACCTTTCGTAAAACAGAATTTCGATTCATCTTTTCTATTCCTCCAAATTAGGTTTTGATCGCATACTTTTTACAAAACTTTTGTTCTGTTTCGAAGCTTTTCTTTTTTGTATAGATGATTTAGTTGGAGAACTCGCTTTACGAATTTTTGCATGCTCAAAGCATTTGTTTATTAGCTTTAATAACTTTCTTAGGGCGTCTTGTTTATTGGCTAACTGACTCCTATCTGCCTGCGAGCTTACTTGAATAACATCGTTATCAACAACAATATTGCTCAGTTTTTTTAGAATGAGTTCTTTTTCTTCTTCCTTTAAAAACGAAGATAAACGTACATTAAAAAACAATTGTACTTTGGTTTCAACTTTATTTACGTTTTGTCCGCCAGCACCGCTGCTTCTGCTTGTTTTATAAACTAATTCTCCTTCAATATCTTTGGCTGTAAATCTTATTTTCTTCCTGCTAAGCATGTGTGCAAGTTACAATTGTATCAGATATTATCTGCGTTTTTGGTTCAGACCTAAGGAAATGAATACAGATAAATAGCAAAAAAAACACCTTTAGAAAATTAATTCTAAAGGTGTTTTAAGGGATTAATTATTTCTAATTATTGAACCAATAATCTGCTAGATTGGATAGTTTGATCTTGGTTGCTGATGATATAAGTATATAAACCAGCTTTTAAACCTTGAATAGATAATTGATTTTCTATTTGATTTAAGTTGGCTGTCATTACTTCTTGACCCAATTGATTGATAATTCTAATGGTGGTATTATCAGTGCTAAGACCGTTTGGTAATACTACGTTTAAGCTTTCTGTTGCTGGATTAGGGAATACACCAACTGCTTCTTTAGTAACAGATGATAAACCAGTAGCATCGTTCTTACTAAAGAAAATATTATCTACATAAATGATAGATGTACCTGTTGGTACGCTAGCAAAAATAAGTTGTGCAATGTTTGATTTGCTGGTTAAGCCAGTCATAGATGCTAATGAAGTGGATACATGGTTCCAGCCATTTAAAGTTGGTGTAATAACCGTTTCATGCTCTTTATCATCGCCACCACCAAAAGCACCATCAGCACCAAAGTCTACTAATTTAAACTTAAGTGTAGTAGAGTTTGGAGTCCAAACATCAAATTCAAAAGAATCCATTGTGCTTACATTTATTTGATTGGCTACGGTTTCAATACCTACAAAATCTAAAGCAGAATATTTCTTAACACTATCTGAACCAATCATAATATCTGTAAGTGTAGCATTAGACCATGAAGTTCTCCAAGTATCTACAGCAACATTGCTATAAGCACCACTAAACATTGAAATTACATTAGCAGCTGATTTAGTTGGAGCCGGAGCAGCAGCAGTTGGTTCACCCAAAACTGGAGCTTTGCTGAATAAAATATTATCTACATAAATAACTGAAGTTCCTGAAGGTACACTTGCAAAAATTAATTGTGCAATGTTTGATTTGCTGGTTAAGCCAGTCATATCTGAAAGAGGTATAGCAATATGGTTCCAAGTGTTTAAAGTTGGCGTATTAATTATGGTTTCATGCTCTTTATCATCGCCACCACCAAAGGCACCATCAGCACCAAAATCTACTAATTTAAATTTAAGTGTGGTAGAGTTTGGAGTCCAAACATCAAATTCGAACATATCCATAGAGGTAACGTTAATTTGATTGGCAACTGTTTCGATACCTACAAAATCTAAAGCAGTATATCTTTTAACAGTATCTGTACCGATAGGGAAATCTGTAAGTGTAGCAGCAGACCAAGAGGTTCTCCAAGTATCAACTGGTCTGTTAGTATATACATGACTAAACATTGAAATTACATCAGTAGCTGGTTTGGTTGGAGCCATAGCAGGAATAGTTGGCACTGGTAAAGCACTTCCACCTGTAAAGGTAATATTATCAAAATAAGAAATGGTAGTAGTAGTTCTGTCTGCAGTACCAGAATAAAAATCCATAAACACTACAATCTGTGTGATATCAGTAGCTTCAGGAGTACCAATTTTTGAAGAGAAATTAAAGGTTAATTCTTCCCATTCATTAATTTTGGTATTAGCTACCTTAATTTCTGGAATGGCTGAATTATCGTTTTTAACGAATTTAATTCCTACATCACTGATTACACTTTTGTATACCATCATTTTAACAACAGCGTTAGAAGCAGTTAAGGTAAAAGTACCAATATCAGTTGATTTTTGAGACTCACAACCTGCCCATGGCTTACCACCTGGAATGGCTGTAAATTTTGCTACTTTACTTGAAGTGTTTGGTGCTGCAATACTTGGGTTGTCTACAACTTGTAATGCGGGATTTGAATCGTTTTCAAAGGTAGTCCATGTCCAACTAGCACCTTGACCACCCGTCTCAAAATTGATTGGAGCGTTTTGAGAAAATCCTACACTCGCTAAGAATAGGAATAAACTGGAAGTAATGATTTTTTTCATATGTATTTATTATTAAATTATTGTGATGCAAGGTAATGAAAAAATACTTAAAGTAAAAAATACAATAAGTATTTTTTACTTTGCTTAAAAATCTTGCTTTAATTTGCAGAATGGAAATTCCAAGTAAATATTACATATCAGATTATAAAATACCAATAGACGAGTATTTTGTTTTTGGCTTATCTGTTGATTGTGTGATATTTGGATATCATGAGGGTGAAATAAAAGTATTATTAGTGCAAAGAGATGCAGAGCCTTTTAAAGGGCATTGGGCATTAATTGGAGATTTAGTAGAACCGAATCAAAATCTGCGAGATGCCGCTAATAATGTGCTAGAAAAGTTAACTGGCTTGAAGAATATTTATATGAAACAATTCTTTACTTTTGGTAGTGTAGATAGGCATCCAATTGGGAGAGTTGTAACAGTAGGTTATTTTTCTTTGGTAAACAGTATGGATTATAATCCTATTGCGTCTTCATGGGCAAAATCTGCACAGTGGTTTAGCATAAGCGATTTACCAGAATTGGCATTCGATCATCATAACATTTTACAAAAAGGAATTGAAACCTTAAAAAACGAAGTGAGGCACAAGCCAACAGGTTTTGAGTTATTACCTTCTAAATTTACCCTTCTAGAGCTCCAATTATTGTATGAAGCTCTATTAGGATATAAGTTTGATAAATCTAATTTTAGGAAAAAAATCCTAGAGATGAAGATCCTAAAACCCCTAAACGAGGTTAAGGAAAATGTATCTCATCGTCCGGCTAAACTATATTCGTTCGACGAAAAAAGTTACCGAGCCCTAGAGAAAGAAGGGTTTTCTTTTCAGCTTTAGGTTTGTTTCGTTTTACTCATTACTCCATTTTCAACATCTTCTTAACCTGTATTGGATTTTTGTTTTCATCCAATAAATGAAGCAAGTAAATTCCTTTTGGTAAATTTTCTAAAATTAAATAGGTGCTGCCAATTGCCTCAGATTCTCTGCATTTTTTGCCTTGTAAATCGTATAAAACCATATAGTGTTTTTTGCCAAAGGGTAATTCAAAATCTATTCTATCTTTAAAAGGATTTGGATAAATTTCAACATCTGGGTAATCATTATTGGGTTCTATGTCGCCATTTAAATTAGTTTTAAAAACATAGGTTCTGTAGGTATTATCATTTTTATCATATCTCCTACCAGAACCAAAATATCCACCTCCCCTTGCCGAGCCAACACTTTGTATTTCTACTCCTTCTTTAAAGGGCTTTTCCCATTCTACATTCATGTTGCTATCTAATTTTAATAGCGTATGTTTAGCTAAAATGAGGCCGTTATCTGGGGTGGAATTTATGGTATTAAACATTCCGTCTATTTTGATAAGTCCTAAAGAATCTCCAAGTTCATTAAATTTATATAAATAAGTTCCTCTTTCTATCATTTTTGAATTAGTTAACCGAACCAACATATAGTAGAAGTGGTTTTTTTCTACCATATCATAATAATTACACTCGTAAAAATTGGGCTCAAGGCCCCAAAAATTAGCTTTTATTATATTACCAAGGGTATCTATTCTTATGCTTGTAAGCCTGCCAAAGTTATGTTGAGAGCAAAATAGTAAAAACTCAGTATCATTATTAACAAGGTAAATTTTTCTAACTCTACTTGACCAATCTCCTTTGTATTCAAATTTGCCTAAAGTATCTCCATTAAAAGACCTGAACTCTAATAGAGGGTTTAAATTTGGATAAGGAGTAAACCCATAACCTCCTGTAACTATTTTGCCTTTATACAACTTGTTTAAGAATGTTTGGCTATAATAATTATAAGTATATACTATTTTCTCCAATGTAAAGATTCCATTAATATTAATTTGGTATAAGTTATTTCTAGAAGGAAAAGGAAGACCCGGTCCAATCAAATAAAAAGAATTAAAATTATCATAACTTATTATGTCATCAATAAATCGACCTCTAATAGTTGGACTTACCTCCCAAATTATTTTCCCAAAATTATTGAATTTATAAACTCTATTGTCTATGTTTTTCGCACCTACCATTACTAAATCGCCTGTTGTTGTCTCTATTATTTTTGTAAATGCCACATTATTAACTCCTGTTTCAGGTTCAGACTCCCATTCAAACGATTGTGCCCTACCAAAGAATGGTAAGGTACAAATTATTATAATTAGAATATTAAAACTCCTAATCATTTTATTCAAGTATTAATTTGAAACTTTCAGATTTAGCTCCAATAATCTTGATAAAATAAACACCTTTTGGCTGAGTGCTTAAATCAATATTGATTTTGTTTGAGAGCTTTTGGGTAAAAACGATTTTACCAAGTAAATCATAAACAATGGCTTCCGAATTTTCTTGGCCATTTTCAATGGTAAATATGCCATTACTTGGATTTGGATAAATTTTTGTGTTTTGCGGAATTTCTGAGCTTTTATCTTCAGATTTTTTTGTTTTAAGTAGATTAGTTTGACAGTACAATTCTACTCCCTTAACCTGCATAAAAGATCCCAAAGTATTTGCATTGCTCTGTGCCTTTGAACTATCTGGGAAAATACATATTAATTTATAATTTAATACTGAACTTAACTTGTTTAATTGCTTACCAGAAATTATAAAACTTCCAGAAGAATCAGTAGTGGTAAAGATGCCTGTAGGAGAGGTATCCATATTAACTAATTGAACCATTAGGCCAGCCTTGTTACCAATTGTACAATTTGAACTTATCGTTCCTTTTATTTCTGGAATAAATTCAATGCTATCGTAAATGTCTATATGTAAAATTTGCTTAGCAATTGTTCTGGCTAGTGGAGAAGCTATACTTTGTGTAAATTGGTTTTTTCTGGCAATGTGTAACAATAGTTCTTCTTCTTTGGCAGTAAGTTTTTGTTTATTTCGTTTAGTTTGGAATAATAGCGTATAAATATCCAATAACTCTTTCTCCAATGGATTATTGGTTGAGATGGAATTGACAATAGTTTTGGCAGAGTCTATTTTTTTGTTTTGTATAAAATATTCAATTCTAGCTATCTTATTTACGAAATCGTTTTTAGTTAAATTAAATGATAGGCTATC
>JAKRSG010000269.1 GCA_022402405.1 Bacteroidia bacterium
ATAGCCTCATGCGCTTCTTGCGCACTATCATTCTTAGTAGTATATCGCATTGGTCTGCTGTACTTCTCTCCGAAGTTTGCACTGATATAATTCTTAGCGCTAGCAATAGCCATTTCAGATAGGTTTACGCTATCTGTTCTCATATAAGTAATTAATCCATGCTCATATAATTTCTGAGCAATGCTCATGGTTGTACTTACACCATAACCCATTTTTCTGCTCGCTTCTTGCTGCAAGGTAGAAGTTGTAAAAGGAGGTGCAGGAGATTTTTCACTAGGCTTTACTTCTAAATTTTTAATGGTGAACTGTGCATTTTTACAACTCTCTAGAAAAGCTTGAGCCTCCTTTTCTGTCTCAAATCTCTTGCCTAATTCGGCTTCCATTTGCTTGCCACCAACCGAAAATAATGCCACAATTCGGAAAGCCGACTGATAAGTAAAAGCATTAATTTCACGTTCTCTATCTACTATTAGTTTTACGGCAACAGATTGAACTCTACCTGCACTTAAATTAGATTTAACTTTCCTCCATAGTACCGGTGATAGTTCAAAACCTACCAATCTATCTAATACTCTTCTAGCCTGTTGTGCATCTACCAAATTCTTATCAATTCCTCTAGGATTCTCTATGGCTTTCAAAATCGCAGGCTTGGTAATCTCATGAAATACTATCCTTCTGGTCTTTTGTTCCTCAAGTTTTAATACCTCACTTAAATGCCAGCTAATAGCCTCTCCCTCGCGGTCCTCATCGGATGCTAACCAAACCAAATCAGCTTCTTTTGCTAGTTTTTTTAACTCGGCAACAATTGCCTTTTTATCGTCGTTTACCTCGTAGGTTGGGGTAAAATTACCTTTTACATTTATAGCATCATCCCCTTTGGCTAAATCTCTTATATGTCCAAAACAACTTTTTACTGTGTATGAACTCCCCAAAAACTTCTCAATAGTTTTAGCCTTTGCAGGCGACTCCACAATTACAAGATTCTTACTCATCTTTACTTTTTCTCACATTTTAAAAACCCATATTTCTTTGCTAAAACGCAAAAAATATCGGGCACAATATCCGAATTCAATTTCTTAAAAAAAACAAAAAGCCGCTTATAAGCGGCTTTTTACGTTTAAATTGAGTATTTATTCTACCCACATTTTATGAACAAAGGTCCCAGTTTCTGTCTTTACACTTACAAAATACAATCCTGAATCTAAGCTTTTTACATCTAAATCTAACTCCTTTTCTCCTTCACTCATCTTACCTGCAAAAACATCCATTATTTTTTTTCCTTGAATATCTAAAATACTTATCTCAAATAATTGATTTTTGGTGTTAGTTAAGGTAATCTTACTTAATCCTTGACTTGGATTAGGAAATAATTTAAAATCCATAGAACGTTTTACTTGTTCTCCAATACTTGTTGGTTCATCCACCCTAAACTCATCAAAATAAATATTGTTACCGCGCAATGATTGTAACTCAAAACGCACTCTCAAATTAGTATACGATTTGTAAGGTGTTAAGTCTATTGTAAACTTTTTCCACTCATTTGTATTCGGTGTAAATGGGTCGGTAGAAGTTGGTCCAGATGACAACTCAGCAGATAAAATAGTTCTAGCTAATATCTCTGTTCTACCATAATTATCAGAAATAAAAACTCTTAATCTATCTCCACTAGCTGTACTTCTTCTGGCATAAGAGGTATAAAAACTTAAAGTAGGATTTTGTAACGAAGTAATATCCATACTTGGCGATGCAAAAGCGTTTCTAACATTGGTTCTCCAAGTTTTTAAATTCATGGCAGCCATACATCCTGAACCTACCAAACTAACACTGTTGTTTATCTGCCAACCGCTGTCTCCAGGGCACATATAGTTTTCTTGAACCCAACCACTACCTGCTAAACTAGTAACATCAAATCCAAAATAATAAGGTGCCTTTAAAGTAGATGGAGTTAAGGTTCTATATGTTCCATCTGCATTGATTCCGGCTGCATTTAAATTACCTGTACTATATATATTTGATCTGTATAAAGGCATCATCGTGTTTATTCTGGCTTTCTGACCAGCAGTGAACATATTCATACAATTGCCATCTGCATAATCCATGTAGTTCTTTACTAAATCTGGCAAATTAGGTACATCATTTGTGCACGAATTTCTAGAACTCGGACAACCAGTAGTAGCAGTAGAAACAGGCGGTGTGTCGCATACTTGGTCGCCCTGACTAGCACAGGTAGTGCTTGTACCTCCTACACATCCACCTTGAAATGGATGGTATAATCCAACCCAATGACCAGCTTCATGAGTAAATGTTCTGCCTTGTTGCGACAAATCAGAATTTTCTACCACACCCATTTGATCTGCACGCATCATAACACCATCGGTGCTGGTTTGTGAGTTTAATTGAAACGGAAACTGCGCATACCCTAACACAATAGTTCCTGGCTGACCACCAGAATTATTTATGGTATTTACCACCCAAACATTAAAGTATTTTCTTGCATCCCAATAACTAATCGATTTCTGAGGATCACGCGCATTATCGGTTCCCACATTATAAATTCTATTAACACCGTTTGTAGGCAACCCATTTGGAGTAAATTGAGCTAATCTAAATTCAATCTCAATATCGCTTGCTAATGGGTCTGTGCTAGAACCACCATTTGTTCCAGATATCTTTCTAAAATCTTCGTTTAAAACACGAATGGCGTCATTCAATTGCGCCTGAGATAAATTTTCCATTCCGTATTTATGTATCACATGAAACACAACAGGGATATATCTAACCGTATTTTTTTTATTTTGAATAGGCATTTGAGCAGCTATTTCACCAGCTCTTTGTTGTTCCTTAGCCACCTCAGGAAACTGCTTAAGGCTTTCTAAAAACATCTCATCTGTAACGCACTTTTGCACCACTTGAGAATTTACAAACTGAGTTACTAAAAGCGCTACAGCTGTTATCAAAAATTTCTTCATGTATTAAAATTAAAGTCTTACTTTAGTGTATAAACAACAAATTTAGGCAAAAGGTTGCACTTTTACCGCAGCATTCCTCAAATAATGGTCAACCAACACCAAAGCTGCCATAGCTTCAACAATCGGAATAGCCCTTGGAACCACGCATGAATCATGTCGGCCCTCTATAGAAAATTTTACTTCTTTCAGACTATTGGTAACACTTTCTTGCTCACTTTTTATGGAGGCAACAGGCTTAAATGCTACCCTAAAATAAATATCCTCACCATTACTTATTCCTCCTTGCACACCGCCGCTGTTATTGGTTTTGGTTCGAACCGAATTATTTTCTAGCGTAAATGAATCGTTTTGCTCACTGCCTTTTAGCAGTACCGAATCAAAACCTAAACCAATATCAAAGCCTTTAACGGCATTAATACTTAACATTGCTTTGCCTAAATCGGCATGAATCTTATCAAAAACCGGCTCTCCTAATCCAAGTGGAGCTCCCGAAATTACACAGCTTATAACGCCTCCCAAACTATCGCCGTCTGCCTTTGCTTGTAATATAGCTTGCTCCATAAGTGCAGCCGTTTCTGGCTCCGGACAACGAACTATGTTGTTTTCGGTGGCATCTAAATCGAGTAAAAAATAAGGTTTCGAAACTTTTATAGAATGTACTTGAGATACATAGGCTTGGATTTTTACCCCAAGCTTTTTTAATATCATTTTAGCAAAAGAACCTGCTATTACCCTTGCAACAGTTTCTCTAGCCGATTGCCTTCCTCCGCCTCTGTGATCCCGAATGCCATATTTAGTTTGGTAAGTATAATCCGCATGTGAAGGCCTAAAAATATCTTTTAAAGTATTGTAATCAGAGGATTTTACATCCTTATTCCTAACAATAATTGAAATGGGTGTACCCAATGTTTTTCCTTCAAAAACACCACTTAAAATCTCAAATTCTTCCGACTCATTTCGGGGTGTGCTAATGTTACTTTGCCCTGGTTTTCTTCTTTGTAAATCTTTTTTTATAAGATCAAAATCTACCTCAATATTTGGCAAACAACCATCAATAACTAGTCCAATGGCCGGGCCATGACTCTCGCCAAAAGTAGTAATCGTAAATATTTTACCAAAAGAATTACCCATTTACATGTACTCCATTTTCCATTTCATTGTTAAGCTTTCCCTTCGCAAAATCGGCTGCAAAATCTATGAAAACCTTATACGCTTGAGTAAAAGTAAAACGAACATCCCCATTTCTTTCTACAATATTTCTGCGCGCCAAAGTTCTAACAAAATCTCGCCTAGCCTCGTTGTTCTTTAACTGATTATTGGCAGCAATTAACTCTGCATAGGCACTGTTTTCGAAATAGGAATCTACCTTCTCCATTTCAAATTCGGCAAACTGAATTTCTTCCAAGAAATTCTTACCATCCTTATCAAGTTCATAACTCAACACCGCAAAAAATAAACAAATATCTCTGCTCAATTGCTCGGCTGTTTCATAACTTAGTAAATAGGCATAGTCGCTTTTTATTTCTAATGCATAAGAAAAACTCTCTTTGAAAAACTGCTCATAAAAAGAACTTTGCTCTTTTAAAGATACAAACTTTGGATCACTGGCAAGTATAAACTTACCACTCATTAAATCGTTTACTATCTCTTTATGAAATCTAGGATAATCCATATTTGTTAATTTTTAATTTTGGTACTCGTAAGGTCATTTGGGTAGTATTTATAAGCTGTTTATCCGATACATTATCCAACTCAATGCTAATTCCGTCTTCAAAAAGCAAAGCGGTTAAGGCAAAGAATTTGTCCGTTTCAATTTGTTTATAATCGGTTTTTAAGGTCAAACCGCACCACTCAAAAAAACTATCTAATGGTAGCTGATTCATTAATTTATTCTTGTATAAATCTTTGTTAAAAACCCATTTATCACTTAACATCATTGGCTCCTCTAAAATGATGGTTTCATCGATAGCAAACTGCTCCAAATATTCTTTGGCGTTTAAGTACATATCGTTGCTATATGGATAAACTCTTTCCATTTTAAACACTTTTGGAAGCGGTGCTTTATGTGGGGCTTTTAAGAATTCAATCCAGCCAGTTAGTATGATAGATTCTGTTCTAATTCGCTCTATTAATGGCAATAATTCATTGGTAAGCAACTTAGATTGTTTAAGTAAATCATCGTTGGTCTGAACCAAAAAATTATAGGTCTTCTCAAACTGCAAACGAATTTGTTCATCATCAAAATTAAGTCGGCGAACGTTTACATATTGCGAAATATCAAACAATTTATTAGTGATAGAATCGGCATGATTGATATCCAAAATATTGTTTAATGGCGTAATGTAATAATCAATCCAAAAGCTGGCTTTGCGAACTTTCTCTTGATAATCTAGCTTCTCTACATTCGATTTTAACTCACGAGTTTCGTTCAACAATCGGATGGTATTCTTTTCAACGGCCTCGCCAAACTCCTTGATTTCATTGTATAAATCGCTAATTCTCTGACTTAATATAAGCTTATCTTTGGAGATGCCCTCTCTTATTTTTCGGAATAAAATACTAATTGATTGCTCGTATTTTTGAATAGTCTCCGGCAATAGCGGACGAAATTCATTAAGGATAAACTCAAATAATTTATAATAAGTATCCCTAAACTCGAAATCATCCCCAAGTTTTCTTACAATTTTATATTCTAATAACTGCGTTAACACATCATCTTGTCGCTCCTTAAACACCTCTTGCAAGCGCTCTTTGCGAATGATATTATCCTCAGATTGTATATCAAATAAATCTTTCAGCGTATCAAAATGCGCCGCTAAAAAATTCAATATCGATTTTGGTTCAGCCTTAATCATTTTTTACTACTTAATTACTGGCCAAATTACGTTCGCCATACATGGCATTTACCTTTTCGTTGATATTGATTTTACCAGCATTTGGATAGATAAAATAATACTTTCCAAAGCCAGCAACTGCGTCTGGTGCAGCAAAAATCGGAATAAAATTATGCTCCTTGCAGAATCTTACCAACTCTGGTCTGTTCTGCTTATCTATAGTAGCAACCTCATCTATAAACAAGGCAATTCTATTCTCATCATCAAACAATGCTAAGCGGTTTATAATGGTCATGATAATAATCAATCGAATCATTTTATCAGTTCCATCCGACTCAATTTGCTCATTTAAATCAACCCTTTTAGTGCTTCCTTTTCTGGTTAAGTTTAAGGTAATATCAAATAAATCATCGAAATCAATTTTCTTCCCTGCATCCAAATAATTATCCAATACTTTTAAGTTCTCCGAATGATCAAACTCAAACATTAATTGTCCGCGTACTTGTTGTATCTGACTAATCTTCTTAACCTCGTCTACCAATCGTTTGTTGTCTTCCAGCTCAATGGTAAGCGACTCAATATCCGAGATTTTTGCCTGCGATAATTTGCTGTTAAACTTGTTGTAAACAAACTCTTTAAACTCTTCGTAGCGCTTTAACAACGTATAAGCTGGGTTAGCAAACTGCGCCGAAATATTCTCTAATAAAGCAGAAATAGAACGCTCTTTATCATCAATTAAAGCAATCTCTTCTTCTACATATTTTATAAAATCTTGCTCGTCGGCAAAGGTAGATTGTAGCTTATCTCTGAGCTTTTCAAACAATTTATCTTTCGTTACTTTTAGCTCATTTCTATCAGCTAAATTGATGGTAATCTTTTTATATAAATTGTCTAAATCGTCTTGTGTCTCAAACTCCTCTCCAGGCAAACCCAATATGTCTAAATTTTGCTTGTATTCCTGTATTTCACGAATCCTTCTTTCGCGCTTGTCTTTATCTACAATCAAATCTTGAACCTCCAATTGGCGCTTGGCAATATCTTTAGCCAATTTAGCTTGCTCCGATTCAATCTTCTGCTTTTCGGTATTTAAAACTTGCAGTTCAGCCTTTAATTTCTCTATGCTTTTTTGTAATAATGGAACTGATTTTATCTTTTGAATCTGAGATTTTATCTTCTCTATTTCTTGATTTATTTGTACTAAATCTTGAGCTGATTTTTCGATATTTTTGGCTACATCAAATAAGTCTTGCTGACTTTTCAACTCTCTCTTAGTAAAAGTTAGCTCCTCTTTAATTTCGTCTACCGATTTAAAATCCTCAAATTTAATGTCCTTTGTTAAATCAATTTCTCCATCAAAAATGGTCAGTTTTTCAGATACTTTATGAATAGCTTTTACTACTTGCTTGCCTGGTAAACTTTTAACTTGTTCGCTTAAAATACCATTTAACCACTTGCGATTTTCTTTATTGCCAGATATCTTATTAATTAACAAATCGCCATAGTTTTTTATCTGATTTTCGTATCTATCTACCTGAGATTTTAATTGTGCTATTCTCTGCTCAATCATTTGGCTATTCAGCTTTTGAATCTCCACCATGGTAAGCCTAGATTCAACTTCTTTGCGTTGTTTATCGTAATTGCTTAGAGCCTCATTAAGCAGCTCAATTGGGTCGTACGACTGAATAACTTTTAACTCAGATTCTTTCGAATTTAACAACTCTGCTTTGCTGTTTATCTCCGTTTCTTTATTCCCACTTTTTCTGTCAAATTCAGCCTTTTTAGGAATCAAATTCTCATTTATCTCTGTATTAATTTTAGCTATGTTAACATTGCGTTCAGCCAATTGGCTCTGCAAAGTTGGCAAGGTTGTTTCGTAATTTGTATTGAACCCAAAATAAAGCTGATTAATGATTTTAGCTTTAGCAGAATACTGATTTACAACTTCTCTAAAATCTTCAAATTCGTTTTTAACCGACTTTAAATTCCTGATTTCATTGTTGATTTTTCTTAAATCAACTATATCTTTTTTATTCTTTTGAGAAAAATTTAGCGATTCATTTTCACGATTATCTGCAACAATTAAGGCTTCTTTTAAATTCTTATTGGTAATTAATTTGGTATTGATAAGATACCTGTAAATCCTAGAAAAGTTATTGCTTAAGCCTTCAGATTTAACATTGTCGTCTAACCAAACCACTCCATTATTCCTTCTTCCTCGTTGATAAACCGTGTTAAAAACTTCGCGTTTATCCTTAAAGGCTTCTAAAGCAACTCCTTCTTTAGCCAGCACTTCCTGCACCTCATCAAACTTTAATAATTTCTTGTTAGCATCTACAAAATAATGCTCTTTGTATTCACTGTTAAATCTATAATACTCTAATTCTGATTCTCCATTACGCTTAACCAAAATACAGTAGTACGACTTCTTAAAAATCTCAAAAACAATATAACTCTGATTAGGATTTGGAAAGTAATGATGCAAGGTTTCTTTGTCGCCCCTGCGCTGACCGCTAAAGGTCATCTTGTTTCCATCTATAATAAATAGAAAGTTTAATGCATAAATAAGTGTACTTTTTCCAATGTTATTTGGTCCAACCAATTGTAAGCTATCACAGTCGTTTAGCCTAATCTCGGCCTTACCATATACCTTAGAATTTAAAATACTTAGAGAAGTTAACATAAATTTCGCGTCGTTTATCGAGGCAAAATACAACTCACTTTTCTAAAGAAACCCACATCTAATTCACAAAAGAATTATGAATGAAAACCAATTATTCGTAATTCGTAATCCGTAATTATTTAATAAGCGTAAATAGTCTATCCCAGCGAACTTTCTTAAGAATATTTTCTCCGTTTTTATCCCAGCTCATCCAAACAAATAGAGCTTTACCTACGATATTGGTTTCTGGCACAAAGCCCCAAAACCTACTATCAGCGCTATTATGCCTGTTATCTCCCATCATAAAGTAATAGTTGTACTTAAAGGTATAGGTGCTAATTTGGTTCGAACCAATATAAAACTTACCATCTTGCATTTTAAAATCTGGGTTATTCTCATAAACCCGAATAGCACGCTCGTAAAGGCTATACTGAATAGAATCTAAGGTAATTACATCTCCTGCTTTAGGAACGTATATAGGTCCGTAAAAGTCTACACTCCATGGAAGAGCCGGATTATGAGGAAAAATATATTCTTGATATTCGCCATCTCTGCTAAACAAAGAATCAACTTTTAACACACCTTCTTCCTTTTCCATCAACAATTTGTTGGATGCAGAAAGTGGAAAAGCAAAATCTAAATTACCATGAGGCAGGTTTTCTCCTTCCGAAATATCATACCTACGTAACATTTCTTGAAACGTTTTCTCGCTCCAAAATCCGTTTTCATTGAACTTTACATAATATTTAAACTGCATTTTTGGAGGGTTTTCTGCAGCAATATTATTTATAAAAACTTGTCCGTCTACTACTTTTAAACTATCACCTGCAATGGCTAAACAACGTTTGATGTAATTCTCTTTTTTATCAAATGGCCTGCCGTCTTCATAAGGATAATTAAACACCACCACAT
>JAKRSG010000270.1 GCA_022402405.1 Bacteroidia bacterium
AACTTACAAAAGGCAGCAAGGCCTACAGCGCCTACGAAAAAACCAAAATCAATGAGCGTCATCGTCACCGTTTCGAATTTAACAATAACTATGTTAAAGATTTTGAATCCAATGGTATGCAAATTACAGGTATTAACCCAGATACTAAACTAGCAGAAATTGTAGAAATTAAGTCGCATCCTTATTTTGTTGGGGTGCAGTTTCACCCAGAATATAAAAGTACAGTGTTAAATCCACACCCGCTTTTTATTAAGTTTATTAAGGCTGCCGTGCAGTTTAGCCAAAGCTAGGCCTGAACCAACATCAACATATTGTTTCCAAAGGTAATTCTTCTATAATATTTAGAAGAATTGCCTATTTTCGCCCCGCTTTTAATAAATACAATGGATAGAAATTCGATCATCGGGCTAGGGTTAATATTTGCTATATTAATCACGTTTGCCTACATCAATCAGCCTTCTCCTGAAGAAATTCAGGCAGCAAAAATCAAACAGGATTCTATAAACCTAGTGCGTATCCAACAGGATAGTATCGCCTTGGCTTCGGTTCAAACCGAAAAGAAAATGGCCGAAATAGCGCCTAAATTAATTGATAGTTCTGCAAAAATAAATGCCTTTGGTTATTTTGCTAATTTCTCCGAAGGAGCAAACGAGTTTACGAGCATAGAAAATGATGAACTTAAATTAAAAATAGCCAATAAAGGGGGCAGAATCTTCCAAGTTGAGTTAAAAAATTACAAAAGGTCTGATGGTTCTCCGCTTGTATTACTAGACGGTGAAGAAAACGATTTTTCTTATGGTTTTGCCACGCGTGATGCAAAGGCGATCTCAACCAAAGATTTGTATTTTACGCCAAAATTAAGTGCCGACGGGAAATCGGTAATCATGCAGTTAAAACTTTCTGATGAGCAAATAATTGAGCACCATATTGGGTTTAGCGAAAATCAAAACTTGGTTGATTTTAAAATTAAATTAACAGGAATGAACGAGATTATTGCTCCAAACAATAATTTCTTAGACTTAAGCTGGAAGCAAAACATCTTGCACCAAGAAAAAACGCACGATGCCGAGAAAAATACTACCACTATTTATTATCGTTATACCAACGAAGACCCAGATTACATTAGCGAAACCAAGGATTTAAAAGAGGATATCAAAACACCTCTTCAATGGATATCATACAAACAGCAGTATTTTAATAGCTCTTTATTAAGTGCTGATAATTTTGATAATGCTAGCCTAGAAACCAAATCTGATGAATCTAAGAAATATGTAAAAGTATTAACCTCTAATATTGGATTAACGTTCAATCATACTGCCAACCAAGAATATAATATGCAGTTTTATTTTGGTCCAAACCACTATAAATCTCTGCAAAAAGTAGGTGTTAACCTCGAAAAAATTGTACCAATGGGTTGGGGAATCTTTGGCTGGGTTAACAAGCTTTTGACTGTAAACGTATTTTATTTCTTGAGTCAGTATATTTCCAATTTTGGTATTATTATCTTGTTACTTACGCTAATCGTTAAAACTATCTTGTTTCCTTTGGTTTATAAATCGTATAAGTCGTCGGCAAAAATGCGTGTTCTTAAACCAGAAATGGATGAGATAAAAGTCAAGTACGGCAACGATATGGCTAAAATGCAGCAAGAAAATATGAAGCTATACAGAAAAGCTGGCGTAAACCCAATGGGTGGATGTTTGCCTGTATTACTTCAAATGCCTATCTTAATTGCTATGTTCCAGTTCTTCCCAAGCTCGTTCGAACTTAGACAGCAAGCATTCTTATGGAGCCCTGATTTATCAACTTATGATAGTATTCTCAATCTTGGCTTTGAAATTCCTTTCTATGGCGACCACGTGAGTTTGTTTACGTTGTTAATGACAGTTTCAACATTGGTTTATACCATGTACAATAATCAAATGACTGGTGTTACCGGACAAATGAAAATCATTTCTTACCTTATGCCAATCATGTTCTTAGGCTTCTTTAATAACTACGCAAGTGGTTTAACATACTATTATTTCTTGTCGAACTTATTTACTATTGGTCAGCAATTATTAATTCGCCAATTTGTAGATGATAAAGCCTTACATGCTCAAATTCAGGAAAACAAAAAGAAGCCTGTTACCAAATCGAAATTCCAGCAAAAACTAGAAGAAATGGCCAAAAAGCGTGGCTTTGATCCTAATAAATAAATGGAATAAATGTATACCATTTTTGTCTAAATGGTATACATTTATTTTTTCTTAAACTCATTGAAATAGGTCGTTTGTATATAAGGGTTGGTTCAAAATTATGTCCGACTCAAGATTATTTTCAACTATCCACTTTAAAAATAAATCTACTCTTTCTTTATCCATTTTGCCAGCACTATGCTCATCGCCGAAAAATGGCACGGTATAGCTAATTGATTTAGATAAATTTATATTCACCTGATCATATTCTGTAAGGTGTTTCTTTAATATTTCTTCTGCATGTGTCAAGTTTTCTTTTGCATAAAGAAATCCTCTTTTACTTTGCTCTACAAATTTTTGGTAAGCGTTAACATTACTAGCTATAGCCTCTTTTCTGCAAACTACCACAGGTGAGTATGAGTAAGGAATATGATAATCTTTCATTTTAAAATGAGTAAGGCTAATGTTTTTTCCTTCAGCTTCAATTCCTTCCCAATTATCAAATATCCATGTGGCATTGGCCTCACCAGAAAGTAATGTATTCCAAATTCCTAATTTCGTTGGATATTCAATTTTAATATTTCCTATGCCTTGGTTGTTTCTTATCATACTTTTAACAATCTCATCTTCATAACGAGCTTTGTATGATGCGTAAATTTTGCCGTCTAATTGTTTAGGGCTTTTTATTCGACTACTCGTTAAACAAGCAATGCTACTAAGGTCTTCCTGAAGTATGGCATATATCGCAAGAGCTTCCACCTTGTTTTTTTTGGTATTTAAACTGATAACAGTTTCAAATGGTGCAATAGCGAAATCTACCTCCTTTTCGGCTAATTTTTTACCAGGAGTTTTTTCGTAATTATCAACTCTTGGATCAATGATTTCTAAATGGATTCCATTCTTTTCATAGAAACCTAATTCGTTGGCAATGAAAAAGCCAATATGGTTTGTGTTAGGTGTCCAATCTAAAGCTAGTTTTAAGTTTGTCATTCTTGTGTTTGTACTTTTAAGGATTACAATAATCGCAATACATTGGGTCCTCTTCTGTTTTTTGGTTTGGGTATAATTGCTCTTTTTCGAAGTTGCATTTTTCACAAACCGATGTAACACTCAGAAGAGAATTTGTAGGCGAACCACATAGATTACATTTTAGACCTTTTTTTGTTTTTTTTATCGAAAATCCTGGAAAATTGCAAACCGGACAACTAGTATTTATTTTTTGAACCAAGTTGTTTGTGGCCTTTTTTATAACTTCTAATCGAGTTGGATTAAACATAGCTCGCATATCCGTTTCTGCATACACTTTTTGATATTTTGAAAACAATAATTGGAAAGTGTTAAGCAATTCATCTTTGTCTTGAATACCTTTAACTATATCGATATTTTCTTTAGGTGATTTTCTGAGAATTATAGCATGACTAGGGAACTTTACAACATTTGCAAATTGCCATAAGTCTGTTTCGCTTGATAGGGTGGCAGCGTTAAAATTGGTCTCAAGACTTATTTCTCTTGAAATGATCTCCAAATTGTTTTTTTTATCTATTAATAAAAGAATCTCTTCATTGCATGTAAGGAATGGAGATTGTGGATGCGGTCCAAACGAACCTTCGCTGGCAATCCCAATTTCGCAATGAGTAAATTCCATGCCTCTTAAACATTTTTGTCTAGCAGCTGAAATGGGATCTAAGGTTCGCTCAATTTCACCGGTAAACGTACCTAAAAAATCTGTGTCGTATGTATCATCTGTAAAATAGTTAAGACCTAATTCCTTTTGTAAAATTGGACCAATTACAATTTCTTTTTTGTGTTTACTTGCAATTAATATTTTCCTGTTGTTGAACATATAAGTAACAGCTAAATGTCAAAAAATAAAAAACCCAATCTATGGCAAGTAGATTGGGTTTTTTTATAGTATCAAGTAAAATGATTTTAGATATATCTCTTTTATCTAAAATATTGCCAAAAGGAGCTTTTAAAGCATTTTAATTTAAAATTTAAATGATAATCAGCACACTAAATATTAAAATTGTTTTAAAAAGCACCTTCGCCATCAAAAAGTGTCTTATTTTTAGGAATCAATTCCCAGAAATAATACATCTTTTTTAGACACTTTTGTACACTCTAGCTCAATAGAACTTTCCAAGCCTCCTGAATTTGGGAGTTTAATAAAAGTTCCTGAGCCAATTTGTGTTTTAAGGTGTTTTTATCTTCTCTCGAAATATCTGCTTGTAAAATATTCCAAAGCTCTTTATTCATTCTCTGATAAATAGCTATGCTATCTTGGTCTGGCAACTGCTCCACATTGGCAAGCATGCCTAAACTATTTCCAGTTAATATCTTGCTGTTTTTAATTTCTTCAGAAAGGTTATCGAAACCAATGCCTAGGTTTTTAGCAGGCTTTGGCACCTCAAACAAGGCATTTCCGCTAGCCCTAACATACCAATCGCTTCCACATCGTCCAACTAAATCTATTTTATGCTGGTCTATTTTTCCGTCTGCTGTAAGCACATCAGGCGAAATATGCATCAAAACCATCTCAGCAATAATCAAATTCCCAGCGCCTCCTTCTTTGCCTGTTTCTATTATATCAACCACTTTGCATTCAAATTGCACCGGACTTTCCTTAACCCTAAATGGTTTTACCAATTTAGAAGGAATAGGTGTGAAGCCAGCTTTTTCAAATTCGTTTACGCCTTTTGGATACTCGCAACTAGCCAAACTCATTTGCTGAACCATAGCATAATTTACCACGTTAATTACCACCTCTTTTATTTCCATCACATTTTCTAAGGTGTGTTTTATCGTATTATCTCTCACTCTTCGGGCAGGCGAAAAAATAAAACGGGTTGGGTTCGAACCAAATACGTTAAAAAAACTAAACGGACTCAAATTTGGGTTTCCATCAGCATCAATAGTGCTGGCAAAGCATATTGGGCGCGGTGCCACAGCCGTTAATAATGCATTATGAAATTCTGCCAATGGCAGATCTTTTGGAGCAATTGTTCTCATTATTTTAGTTTTTTATGCAACAATAAATAAGAAGTAATTCTTCTTTCCTTTTTGTATAATCAGGTATTTTTGGTTTATCAAATGTTCTGTCTGAACCAATAAATTAAGGTCTTCTATTTTCTGTTTATTGATTCCCACGCCTCCACCTTGAAGCATTTTTCTGGCCTCTCCTTTGGAAGGAAAAACAGTACTTTTTTCTGTTAATAAATCTATAATAGCTATTCCATTTTCTAATTCTGCTAATGAAATATTAAAGCTTGGAACGCCTTCAAAAACTGCTAAAAAGGTTTCTTCATCCAATGAAGCAAATGCCTCTTGAGTTGCGTTTCCAAAAAGAATATTACTGGCGGCAACACTACTCTCATAAGCTTCTTCCGAATGTACCATGCAGGTAATTTCTTTGGCTAAGGCTTTTTGTAAAGTACGCAAATGGGGTGCTTCGGCGTGCTGTTTTTCTAGTTCTTCTATTTGTTCTTGGTTCAACAAGGTAAATATTCTAATCCATGCAGCTGCATCGGCATCGCTTGCGTTCAGCCAAAATTGATAGAATTTGTATGGTGATGTTCTGGCTGGGTCGAGCCAAATGGCGCCACTCTCGGTTTTTCCAAACTTGGTTCCATCTGCTTTTTTAATAAGTTGTGTGGTTAAGGCAAATGCTTCTCCTTGGGCTTTTCTACGAATAAGCTCAGTTCCGGTTACAATATTGCCCCATTGATCGCTACCGCCCATTTGTATTTTGCAATTGTGCTCTTTCCATAAATGATAGAAATCAAAGCCTTGAACCAATTGATAAGAAAACTCTGTAAAACTCATGCCTGTATCGCCTTCGAGTCTTTTCTTCACAGAGTCTTTTGCCATCATGTAGTTTACGGTTAAATGTTTTCCAACATCTCTAATAAATGTTAAAAAACTCATGCCTTTAAACCAATCGTAGTTATTTACCATAACGGCATCGTTAGCACCTGTGCCAAAAGTTAAAAACTTACTCAATTGCTTTTCTATGCAAGCAACATTATGAAACAAAATATCCTCTGATAATAAATTACGTTCTGCCGATTTACCGCTTGGATCACCCACCATTCCGGTGGCTCCACCCACTAAAACATATGGTTTGTGTCCAGCACGTTGAAAATGAATTAAGGTCATTATTTGGGTTAAATGACCCACATGTAAACTATCGGCTGTTGGGTCAAACCCAATATAACCAGAGCTAATTTCTTTAGATAATTGTTCTTCGGTGCCAGGCATAATATCATGCAACATGCCGCGCCATTTCATTTCTTCCACAAAATTTGTCATGCCGCGAAAATAGGATTTTGGAAACACAAATCTCTTCAAAAGAATTTTGTATACTCGCATACCAAATGAATTACCTCTCGCATTATTATGTTCACCAAAAAAATACAAGTCCTTTGTATAGTTTAGGACTTATTTTCCCCGATATATCGAGAGGTTTTGTGAAAAATCCGGGTAAACTTAATACTGTTCATTACCAAGAGTTAGCTCCTTTAGCAGAGGGTTGTTTGCAGCATTACGAAGCTGATAAACAATTTCATTCTTCTGAATTTTTTGATTGGGGGACAAAAACTTGCATCGAATTGCTAAAAAATACGCCTTTTGAGGGGAGTGTAGACCGACGATGGTTTATGGGGCATGTGCTATTTGAAATGCTCGTAGATCGCATTCTTATTAGGCATAAACCAAAAGTTGGAGCAGATTTTTACTCCGAGTTGCGTGGCATAGAACATCAAATGGTAAAATCTTTTTTGGAATTACATGAGGCTCGTGAAATCGAAAAATTTCTGAAATATTTTGAGCATTTTCGCAGTGCAGCTTATATCCAGAATTACCCAGATAATAACCTTTTCGCATTTTCGTTTAGTAAAATTATGAGAAAAGTAGGTTTAGATGAACTTTCTTTAACAAATAAAATTATTTTGCAAGAATGTGTATTGGCGCTCGAAGAAGGAGCGTTTAAAAATGTTCAACAACTTCTATTCGAATTAAAAGAGATATTTAAAAAATGAAAAAAATTGGCTTAGTCTTATTTCTATTCGGTTTGAACCTAAACTCTTGGGCGCAAATATTAAAATACAGTAATGAGTTTTTGAATATTGGTGTAGGTGCCAGAGCTATGGGAATGGCTGGTTCTGTTGTTTCTAGTACAGATGATGTAACGTCTTCTTATTGGAATCCAGCGGGCCTTGCACGCATAGAGGATAATATCCAAATTGCAGCCATGCATACAGAGCAATTTGCTGGTATTGCCAACCACGATTATGGAAGCATATCATTTAAACTTAGCGAAAAATCGGCTGCTGCTCTTAGTTTCATTCGTCTTGGCGTGGATGGAATTCCGAATACGTTGTATTTAATGCAAGACGGACAAATAAACCATTCGTTAATCAGAAGCTTTTCTGCCGTTGATTATGCTTTTGTGGGTTCTTATGCTACTCAGACTAAAATAGAAGGATTAGATTTGGGTGGAAATGTAAAAATCATTCGTCGTGTTGTAGGCGAATTTGGCGGTGCTTGGGGATTTGGTATCGACTTATCTGCAAACTATAAACGCAACGATTGGCAGTATGCTTTTGTGGCAAGAGATGTTACTACTACTTTTAATGCCTGGTCGTATCAAATGTCGGAAGCCGATAAAAAACAATTATTAGCCACCGGAAACAACATTCCTAAGGGCGGGTTAGAATTAACTATGCCTCGTTTTACTTTTGGGGTTTCGCGCAAATTTCAAATCAAAAAATCTAAGTTTACTCTGCTTCCAGAAGTTAATTTAGATTATACAACAGACGGACAAAGAAATGTTTTGATTAGCAGTAAATACGTTAACCTAGATCCAAGAGTGGGAGTAGAGTTAGGGTACAATAATCTGGTATTTTTAAGAGGTGGTTACGGAACATTGCAGCGTGTAACCGATTTTAACGGAGCACAAAGCATAAACGGTATGCCAAGTATTGGCTTGGGTATAAAATTGAATAAACTAGCTATAGATTATGCACTAAGCAATGCCTTCAATCAGGGTTTAATTGGTATGAGTAATGTGGTGAGCTTACGATTAAGTATTAATCGAAAATCTTAAATTTCTGCTTCTAAATTTTCTTCCTGCAACTGGGGTTGGTGATATAAGTCGAGCGCCGTTATCATAGCAATGAATCCCCAAAACAAAACGGCAATTTTATCTTGTTCGCTGTAGCTATTTAATAATCCGTGCGATAAGTAGGTGACTAAGCCAAGTAATAAAGCTGCACTGGTAATTTTTATTTCGGCATTTCTACCTTTATACACCAAATATAATCCGCGTTGAAAGGTAAAATAGAGTATAGCCAGAAAGCTTATGAGACCAATCCAACCGCTCTCCGAAAGTGGGTTTAGGTATTCGGAGTGGGCATGACCTTGGTCGCCAAAGGCAGTGGTGATGGGAGTTTTAAACTCGGGGTCTTGATAAGGTGCGTAGGTAAAAGAATAGGCTCCCGGACCAAATCCCAAAACAGGTTTTTCTTTTACCATGTTTATAGCTGCCGCCCATCTATTAACACGTTCTAGGTTAGAAACATCGTTTCGTACATTTGAAACAGATTCTAAATGCTTCTCAATGCCTTCTGCCGAGTTTTGTTTATTCTGGTATAGCTGAAAGAAAATATCGTCGAAATTGGCAATGATTAAAAACGTTACTACTCCTAAAATGCTTAACATGTGCCATAATCTCAATCTCAATAACATGGCAATGCCAAATATGAGAGCAGCTACCAAACTTATCCAACCGGCTCTTGTGTAACTTAAGATGAGTCCAACCAAAAACAAACCAAACAATCCTATTGAAATCAATACGCTCGAAAAATGTAGGTTCAGCCTAAAGCCTAATATTGCCCATAATGCCAATAGTGGTATAAAGAAAGCAATGGCTGCGGCATAAATACCGTGAGCAATATAGAATGGTGCCATTATCTCGAAAGAGGTGATTTGTGAAAAATCATCTTTGCTATGTTTAATAAGGGTAAAAATAATAACGCCTGCTAGCGGAATCATGTATGCCCAAAGGTAGTTTTTAATCGATTCTATGCGTTTAAATAATACTACAGCCAAAACATAAAATACTAC
>JAKRSG010000028.1 GCA_022402405.1 Bacteroidia bacterium
TCCTATAGAGCTGAACCTATATTTTGAGCGGTTTTTAAATCCTAAACGCAGCTCGCCACCAGATTTTGATATAGATTATAGTTGGAAAGAAAGGCCTCAGGTACACGATTATATTTTTAAGCGTTATGGAAAAGACCATACAGCCTTGCTAGGAACAATATCTACGTTTAAGCGAAATTCGATTTATAGAGAATTAGGAAAGGTGTATGGCTTGCCTAAAAGAGAGATAGATTTACTAGCAGATTATCCAGAGAAGGCAGATAAAAGCTCGCATATTTTATCTCGTGTTTTGGATATTGGTGAGCAGTTAAAAGACTTTCCTAATCATAGGTCTATTCATGCAGGTGGAGTGCTTATTTCGGAAGAGCCAATTGTGCAATATTCTGCTTTAGATTTACCTCCAGTTGGATTGCCAACGGTGCAATGGGATATGTATATAGCGGAGGATATTGGCTTCGAAAAATTTGACATTCTGTCGCAACGCGGAATTGGTCACATAAAAGATGCCGCCGATTTAATTTGGAAGAATAAACACGTTCGTGTAGATGTGCACGATGTGCAAAGTTTTAAAACAGACCCGCACATTAAAGAGCAGCTCAAAAATGCAAACTCAATTGGTTGTTTTTATATTGAAAGTCCTGCTATGCGCGGACTCTTAAAAAAGCTGCATTGCGACACTTATATTCATCTTGTTGCGGCTAGCTCTATTATTCGTCCTGGCGTAGCTAAATCTGGAATGATGCGCGCATATATAGAACGCTTTCACAACCCAAATGCCATTAATTATTTGCACCCAGTTATGAAAGAGCAGCTGGAAGAAACATTTGGAGTAATGGTTTTTCAAGAAGATGTACTGAAAGTTTGTCACCATTTTGCAGGCTTAGATTTAGCTGATGCAGATGTATTGAGAAGAGCTATGAGCGGTAAGTTTAGGTCGAAGGCCGAGTTTCAAAAGATAGTAGATAAGTTCTTTGATAACTGCAAAGCACAAGGATATTCTGAAGAGTTGAGCAAAGAAGTGTGGCGACAAATAGAAAGCTTTGCGGGTTACTCTTTTAGCAAGGCGCATTCGGCATCTTTTGCAGTAGAGAGCTTTCAGAGTTTGTTTCTTAAAACGTATTATCCTATGGAGTTTATGGTGGCGGTTATCAATAATTTTGGTGGCTTTTACCAAACTTGGGTATATGTGCGAGAGCTTCAAAAAACAGGAGCAAAGGTACACTTACCTTGCGTTAACCATTCGGATGTGCATACTACTATTTACGAGCAAGATGTATATCTAGGCTTTACTCATATAGAAAGTTTAACTCAGAAGTCTATTCAAGCTATTTTGGATGAACGCAATCAGAATGGCCCTTTTCTGAGTTTTGCAGACTTTATAGATCGTGTTCCTATAGGGGTTGCACAAATTAAAATACTTATCAAAATTGGTGCTTTTAGGTTTTGTAATGTGGGCAAAAAACACCTCATGTGGCAGGCTTATTCGTTTGAGCGAAATTTAGGTTCAAACCCAATGATGGTGAATGATGCAAGTGAGGGATATGCCAAGGTAAACCCAGTTCCCATTCAAGAGACAATAGAGCTTTTTATGGATACAAAAAGGCATAAAGAATTTAGTTTACCTGCCCTTTCATACCATGCTATTGAGGATGCTTACGATGAAATAGAACTACTCGGCTTTCCGGTAAGTATGAGCGATTTTGACTTGTTACAAAGCGAGTATAGGGGAGATGTATTAGCAGTGGATATGAGTAAATACCTCGGGCAAACCGTTAAAATGCTTGGAGTGTACGTTACTACAAAAGGAGTAAAAACAAGCAAAGGAGATTATATGGCTTTCGGGACTTTCTACGATGCAGCGTTTAATTTCTTCGACACTACACACTTTGCTCAATCGTTTTCTAGTTACCCATTTGCCGGAAGAGGCGCGTATTTGTTGCTAGGAAAAGTAGTGCAAGAATTTGGCTTCTATTCGCTAGAAGTAGAAAGGATGGCGAAGCTACCCAATAAGCCAGACCCAAGATACTAATCTTATTTCCTATCCATGAAAGAACTATACATCCAAACTAGTTTCTCTTGAGCACGAATATAATCGCTCATTAGGGCGTTAGTGCCTTCATCACCAGCATCGCTACTTAAATTAAGCAGATTTCTTTGTAATGGTAAAATAATTTGAAAACAGTGTAAGATATCTTTAACCGCTTCAATACCATCGCTCACTTGTTTGCTTTCTTTAATGCTAGCTAGCTTAACATATTGCGAATAGTTGTGTTGTGGGGTATGCCCCAAGGTTAATATTCTCTCTGCAATTTCATCTATTTTTAAAAGTAAATCATTGTATAGTTCTTCAAATTTCAAATGCAATTCAAAGAATTTCTCTCCTTTGATATTCCAATGATACCCTCTTGTGTTTTGATAAAAAATAGAGTAGTTGGCTAGTAAAACAGTTAAGTTTTCTGCTAATTCGTCGGCTTTCTTTTTATTTAAGCCTATGGCATTAAGTTTACTCATGATTATAAAAATTTATTGAACAAATATACAATTAACAGACGGTTTAGATTTATGATTTTACTCAACTTCGCCTTACTCTAAATCTGCTACCTATTCTTAAAAAGTGCTTCTCGAATAACTCATAACTTATAATGGGTACAACGATAGAGGATACAATCATGAGTGTAAAATACAATAGTGCGCTGGATGAATTAATATTGTACATTACTTTTTTGATTATGATTACTGTTAATACATTATGGTACATGTAAATTCCATAAGAAACTTTGCCCAAGTAGTTGATTATAGAAAAATTAGACAGCCTAAATTTTATGGTTGGGTTAAAGTTATAATCTAACATGAGCAGACCTATTGTTCCCATATAAAAATACTTTTTAAATCCTGCCATAAATTGATTTCCCCAATTGGAATATTGCTCTATAAATAAACTAGATAGCAGTACTCCAAAAAGCATTATTTTTTCTGCATTACTCAATTTAAATTGAAATGTTTTTTCTGAATAATAAAAGGCAATAATGCCTCCTATTACCATAACATCTATTCTGCTTATAGTATGTAAGTATATCCAAGCATAAGAATCTGCTGTACTAAATGAGTAGTAAAGGCGGAATAAAATGCTAAGTGCAATAATTGAATAGAAAGTGGCTAATAACTTGTCCTTAGGAATAAATGCTAATATGAAGGGCCAAACTAAATAGAAATGTTCTTCAATACAAATTGACCAAAAATGACTAAATGGGTATGTCCATAAGCCCGTTTCTATTGCTCTGAAATTATTTATAAATAACAGATTGCTCCAATATTCAGGTTTTCCTGCATCTAGCCATTGGACAATAAATGGTGTGATGCCTATTATGAAAAAGTACAATGGCCAAATTCTAAAGCTTCTTCTTATTAAAAAATAAACAATGTTTATGGAGCCTGTTTGTTTCTTTTCACTAAGCAATATATAGGTTATTAGGAAGCCGCTTAATAAGAAAAAAATATCTACACCAATACCAAAGTTTTGGATAAATTGGTTTAATAAAGCAGGGGCGTTAAAAGGATTAT
>JAKRSG010000271.1 GCA_022402405.1 Bacteroidia bacterium
AATAATCTATGAAAATTCTTAGCCATCATGAGAACTTAGTTTTGATTTTAAGCTTAGGCTTACTGATTATCTCTGCACGTATGTTTGGAGAGTTTTTCAGAAAGTTTAAAATGCCCCTAGTAGTTGGAGAATTAATAGCTGGAATTATACTTGGCCCCTCACTTGTTGGGCATTACTTTCCGGAGTTAAGCGGGTTGTTATACACCCAAAACCCAAATGCATCATTGGCACTTAATGGCATCATCAACATGTCTATTATCATGCTATTGTTTGTTGCCGGAATGGAGCTTAATCTCTCGATTATTCGTCAGCAAGGCAAAGCAGCACTTTCTACCAGTGTTTTGAGTTTAATTTTACCCTTAGGATTAGGATTTGCCACTGCATTTTATGGATATAAATTATTCGGTAAAAACAGTTCAGATATCATTGCATTTGCCCTATTTATGGGAACCTCTATGGCCATATCTGCATTGCCTGTAATTGCACGTACGCTTATAGATTTGAACCTATTTAAAACAAAAATTGGCTCCATCATTATTACCGCAGCTATGTTTAATGATTTAATTGGCTGGATATTGTTTTCTATGATTATGGGTATGTTAAAAGGTAGTGCTAATCATAGTATTTTTCTTACCCTTTTATACACCATTGCCTATGCTATTTTGATGCTAACGGTGGTTAGAATATTCATCAATAAATCATTGCCTTGGGCAGAAAAAAACTTTACTTGGCCGGGAGGCTTTTTGAGTTTATCTCTAGGCTTGGCATTTTTAGGAGCAGCCTTTACGGAGTACATAGGCTTGCACGCCATTTTTGGAGCGTTTATAATTGGAATTACCATTGGAGATTCGGTTCATGTAACCGAAAAAATGAAAGATATCGTAAACCAATTTGTAACTAATATTTTCGCTCCTTTATTCTTTATTTCAATTGGCTTTAAAGTGAATTTTTTGGATCATTTTAGTTTACCTATTTCTTTATTGGTATTAACAATAGCCTTTACAGGTAAAATTGCTGGAGGTTATTTAGGGGCTAAATTGGGTGGATTAACTAACCAAGAATCGTTGGCTATAGGTTTTGGGATGAACGCAAGAGGCGCCATGGAGATGATATTAGCAGCTTTAGCCTTGCAAGCCAATCTTATTGGAGAAGAGGTATTTGTGGCTATAGTAATAATGGCTGTAATTACAAGTGTGGTGGCAGGACCAATGATGAGTTGGTTGCTAAAAGACAAGCAAGTGCAGGTATAACAAAGAAAATTATCTTTCTTTGCAGTTTATGGCAAAAGATAAACTTCGTAGGTTCGCAGAATTTAAGACCTTTCCTAATTGTTTTGATTACCCTTACCACTTAAAAGGTAAATGGCATTCGGATTATTTTAAGAACCAAAATCCTATTGTTTTAGAACTTGCTTGTGGCAAAGGCGAGTATACCGTTAATTTAGCTGAAGCCTTTCCAGAAAAGAACTTTATTGGAATAGATATTAAGTCGAACCGCATGTGGGTGGGAGCCAAAATGGCTCAGGAGAGAAATCTTACTAATGCGGGGTTTATTCGCATGATTATTGAGAAATTAGCAGAGCATTTTGAGAAAGGCGAAATCAGCGAAATTTGGATAACTTTTCCAGATCCTTTCCCAAAAGATAGGCACGAAAAACATAGGTTAACTCACCCAAGATTCTTAAAGATTTACAAAGAAGTGCTACCAGAAAACGGCATCATCAACTTTAAAACCGACGATGACGGCTTGTTTAACTATACCGAAACCTTGTTTCAGGAGATAAACATCAAACCCATTCAAATTGTGAGAGACGTGCACGGAACTGAAGAAGCTGATGAATATGTACGTAATATAAGCACACACTACGAAAAGCTTTTCAGAGCCCGAGGCAGAACTATCAAGTTTATGAAGTTTAGGTTAGACGAAGCAGTGTTGCCTGCTTAATCTGCCATAAGTTCGGAGTTTTCTGCTATTTTCTTTAGGGCAACCTGCATGGCTTTATCGCCGCTTTGTATAACAGAATAATAGCCTTTATCACGCCAAATTTGTCGGGCCACGAGTGCTTTTATTTGCAGTTTTATAAATGCTTTCGACTTCTGCTTATCTAACTCTGATGGCTGTTTAACACCGTTGCTCAGGGCAAAGTTTATGAACTCATCATATATGGCATCGCTAATTTGATAAGCATCTGTAAACATTTTTAGCGGTTTAATATTGGTAATGCTTACTCTATTTTTATCTAAGAATGTATAGGCAAATTTTCCTATTAAACCAGAAGCCACAGATTCGGTTAAAAACCTAGAGTAATAGCTGGTGTCTATGGGCACAAAAACATCTGGCTTTATGCCACCACCTGCATAAACAGTTCTTCCTAAACGCAATGTTTTGTATGGTGTAGAATCAAAGATTACGTCGGAATTTCCTTCTAATTCACCATTCTCGAACCTACTCATTAAATCGTGCTCGTAATCTGTTTTATTGCTGTAATCTTTCTGAATATATCTGCCGCTAGGTGTATAATAGCGAGATACTGTTAATCGGATAGCAGAACCATCTGAAAGTCCGTAAGGCTCTTGCACCAAACCTTTTCCAAAGCTTCTGCGACCAATGATAATACCTCTATCCCAATCTTGAACCGCACCACTAACAATTTCACTTGCCGAAGCAGAGCCTTCATCTATAAGCACCACCAGCTTCCCTTTCTCAAAAACACCTGGTCGCTCCGATTTGTAATCTGTGCGCGGCTTACTCCTACCTTCAGTATAAACAATTAACTTATAATCCTCCAAAAGCTCATCTGTTAACTGAATGGCAGTATTTAAATAACCTCCGGGGTTACCTCTTAAATCCAAAATTAAATGCTGAATTCCTTCCTTTTTTAATTCTTGGTAAGCACTTAAAAACTCTTCATGCGTTTTTTCTGCAAATCTACTTACCTTTATGTATCCAGTTTCTTGGTTCAGCATAAACCAAGCATCTACACTAAAAATAGGAATTTTACCACGAGTAATAGAAAACAAAATTGGCTCTTTGGTGCCCATGCGTTTAATAAGCACGTCTACTTTTGTGCCACCCGGACCTCTTAACAACTTAAATACCTTTTCGCTTGTAATGCCGTTTCCTGCCACAGGAATTGTATCTACCTTAATAATTCTATCGCCAGGCAAAATACCCAATTCTTGAGATGGTCCGCCGTTTAGCGCTGTTACCACCATTATCGTATCCGAAACAATATTAAATTCAATTCCTATGCCTTCAAAATTTCCTTCCAACTGCTCATTTGCTTGTTTTAAGTCGCTAGCCGGAATATAAACCGAGTGCGGATCTAGCTCATGCAATAACTCATTTATAGCACGATTTTCAATATCGGCCATGTTTACGGTATCTACATAAGATTGATTAATAATAGAAAGAAGCTCGCTAAATTTATTGTTTGAACCCATTATGTTACTTATTCTGCCCGAAGGCTTTAGAATAATACCCAACAACAAGCCTATTCCAATTAATAAAGAATAGATAAAAGGCTGCCATTTATTTTGATTATTTGCCATATTTTTGAATTCGGATAGAGCAAATATAATAGGCCAAGTAATTATTTGAAGCAATGAGCAAAACAAAAAATATTATTAAGACCACCGAAGCAGATTCTAAACACCAAAACCTAGAACAAATGGCTGTAAAAGAAATCCTGCAACAAATTAATATAGAGGACCAAAGTGTTCCCTTTGCTATTCAAAAATCATTGGGCAAAATAGAGAAATTGGTTCAGGCCGCTTTTAAAAAAATGAAGCTGGGCGGACGATTATTTTATATAGGTGCAGGAACCAGCGGCAGGTTGGGAATTGTAGATGCCAGTGAATGTCCGCCTACCTACGGCGTACCATTTGGTTTGGTGGTTGGGATAATTGCTGGTGGCGATAAAGCCATTCGAAAAGCAGTAGAATTTGCAGAAGACAATGCCGAACAGGGTTGGTTAGATTTGCAAAAACACAAAATAAATGAGAAAGATTTTGTGATAGGAATTGCCGCCAGCGGAACCACACCATACGTTATTGGGGCTTTAGAAATGGCTAACAAAAACGGCATAGAAACGGGCTGCATTACGTGTAATAAAAATTCGCCCTTGGCCAGTGTTGCTAAATACCCTGTGGAGGTAGTGGTAGGACCAGAATTTGTGACGGGCAGCACCCGCATGAAAGCCGGTACGGCGCAGAAATTGGTGCTAAACATGATTAGCACCAGCCTTATGATTAAACTCGGTAGAGTTAAAGGGAATAAAATGGTTGATATGAAAATGAGTAATCATAAGCTTGTAAAACGCGGCATAGGTATGATTGTAAAAGAACTAAATATATCTGAAAAGAAGGCAGAAAAACTATTAAATTTACATGGCAATGTACGCAAGGCAATAGAATCTTATAACAGCAAATAAATGGAAGTAATTATTAAAATGGCAAGCGTAATGATATGGTGCGCGGTGAAGTATATTGTGGGAATTGGGCTTGCCATTGGCTTTGGGTTTAACCCCTTAGAAATAATATTACTAAGCATTGGCGGCGGAATGCTGGGCGTATTGGTGTACTTATATTTGTGGGCGCTTATATTAAAGATATTTTATCGCTTCTTTCCCAAGAAACCAAAGCCTGTAAAGTTCAAATTTTTGACAAGAAAACTAGTTGTCTTTATCCGAAAATACGAAGTTTGGGGCATAGCATTTTTAACACCTCTGCTGCTAACTCCGCCATTAGGAACCATTTTAGCGGCTAGTATAGAACCCAATAAATGGAGGATAAAAGTAATTATGCTGCTCTCTTTTAGCTTTTGGACACTATTAATATTAGGACTAAAATTTATCTTTAATATTAATATTGGCACCTAACATTATTTGCTCTTTTGGTTCAGCAATTTTTTAGCTTCTTTATCTAAAGCCACATCTTCATCGTTATCCATGGGAACATATTGTACATAGGTTCTCCATTTATCTAACACGGCAGAGAAATCTGCTGGTAAATCACTATTAAAAAATAGTTTTTCTTTTGTTTTGGGATGTATAAACCCGAGCGATTTAGCATGCAAACCTTGCCTTGGCATAAGGGCAAAACAATTTTCTACAAACTGTTTATACTTGGTAAAAGTAGTACCTTTTACGGCGTAATCGCCACCGTAGGTGCTATCAGAAAAAATGGGGTGACCAATACTTTTTAAATGCACCCTAATTTGATGGGTTCTACCTGTTTCCAACCTACATTCGATGAGGGTTACATAACCCAAACGCTCTAAAACCTTGTAATGCGTAACGCTCCACTTGCCCTTCTCGGGGTCATCGTACATTTGAAAAACCTTCCTATCTCTCAAGCTACGGCCAATGTAGCCTGTTATGGTTCCCTCGTCCTGAGCCAAATCGCCCCAAACCAAAGCTTGGTAACTGCGTTCGATGCTATGGTCGAAAAACTGTTTAGCCAGATGAGTCATGGCGGTTTCATTTTTGGCAATCACCAAAATACCCGAAGTATTTTTATCTATGCGGTGAACCAAACCAGGGCGCACATTATTTTCTTTGATAAAATCTTCGTTTTGTAAATGAAAAGCAAGGGCGTTTACTAAAGTACCGCTTACATTATTGTAACCAGGGTGCACTACCATACCAGGATTTTTATTTACCAAAAGCACATCATCATCTTCATAGATAATATTCAGAGGAATATCTTCTGGAACAATCTCGGTATCTTTAGGAGGAGTTGGTAATACAATAGAAATTAAATCGAGCGGCTTAATTTTATAACTCGACTTAACCGGCTTATCGTTAACTAAAACAGAGCCGGCATCGGCGGCGGCTTGTATTTTGGTACGACTAGCATTCTCGATTCGGTTCATCAAGAACTTATCAATTCTGATAAGCTTTTGCCCCTTATCTACCTGTAAACGGAAATGTTCGTATAATTCTTGCTCCTCTTGAGCGTCTATGTCTTCCTCTAAAAACTCTTGCATGGTTTACAAAGGTAAGGTTTTAAAACAAGAATAGGAGCCGAGGCTCCCATTCTTGCGTAATCAATCAAATCTTCGCTGCGTTACCACACACAACGAAATCTTAAATATGGCAACAACTAATATGTTTAATTAGTTATTATTAACATTTAAGTCGAAACTTAATAATGCACCTTCTTCCTTAACAGGAGCTGGAGCAGGTGAAGGCGTTTCATCCAAAGGCATCAAAACTGGAGCCTCTTTAGGTTCAGGCTTAGAATCTACTTTGGTTTCTACCTTCTTAGGAGCTGGAGCTTTTGGCTTTACTAAATCGCCCATTCCAGTAACCTCAATTTTATTTTCTTTTACAAACATACCCAATGCAATGGCCTGTTTGATCCCACTGATATGCACCTCTATTTCGAAATCATCATGCGAAATAGCTCTTGGCGTAGCGGTAAAACCAATGCGTTGGTCTAAACAATAATCCAATAATACTTGAATATTTTTACGCTTACTTAATAATACTGGTGTTTCTTCTGACATCTCTTTTTTCCTTTTTTTGAGTTTGTAAAATTACAATTTCAAACGCAATTGAGAGTTTTAGCGTGCAGGTTTTACCCACCAATTTTGCCATACTTTTCAACCTCAGGCAAATAAAAGTTAATAAGTTGTGAATAGGAATTTTTCCTAAAATGGAAAAACTAGCTTAACATTATGAATGTCAATAAGCTATCTTAAGAGTGTAAAATTCCCAGATTGAGACTTAACAGTTCCTTCCCAACCGGTATATCTAATTATGTAGAAATATACATCTTGCTCACAAGGCTCATTTTTGTATTTCCCATCCCAAGGCAAATGCTTGTCATCGGTTTCAAAAATACGCTCACCGTATCTATTAAAAATACGTATGTTAAAGTCCTTAACAAACACCGGCACCCAATGAAACTGATCGTTTAGTCCGTCGCCATTAGCAGTAAATGCATTTGGTACATATACTATAGGTGGCTGCAAAAGTAAAATGGTATTGGATCGACTCTCGCCATTAAAAAAGGTGGGCGACTCAAAATCCTGTTTTTGTTTGGCTTTTACATAATAGTAAAACAAACCTTCTGCTAAATTTAACTTATCATCCAAACAAGAAAAGGTTGAGGCATCTTGCGTGCTCACAATCGAAAATGGATTGGCGGGGTCGGATCTGTGTAATTGGTAATTTTCTGCTCCTTCATTCCAACCAATGTATTCCTGCCATGTTAATCGGCTTGTGTATTTCTCAGATTTTCCTCTGAGCACAATAGAACAAGCAATTTTGCCTTGCGGACCAATATTATCGCAGGTATCTTTCATTACCACATGATAACAATAGGAGGTATCTGCCACATTTACGTCTTTATCTACAAACTTGGTTTCGTTAACATCTTCAAATGTTCTAATAAGTTTAAACTGCTGTTCTCCTCTTTTATTTTTGTACAGAAAGTAACGAGCAAAATCTTTCTCTTGAGAAACAGGCCACTCTAATTCTAGTCGCTCATTATCTTCAACAGTTACATATTTTAAATACTGCCTTTGCGGAATATATTCTAATTGCTCAAATGTGCTTAAGGTATCAGAACTTGGCCCCAACCTATCACACTGATTAAGGCTCCGCATAAAATAACAGTAATTTATCTTACCATAATCTGGAGTATTCTTATCATAAAAAAACCTTTTACCCTTATCTCGAATGGTATCAATGGGTTCAAAATTTTCGTAATTAATTCCTCTGTAAACTATGTAAGCTTTAAAATCGGGTTCTGTTAAACTGGTAGAATCTCCATAATAAACATAAGTAGAAGCATTGTTCTCTAATGTCATACACAACAAATCTGTTGGATTAGTGACCTTTCTTGGGATAAATTTCACCACAAATTTACCTTCTGTAGTTCGCGCAATCGGACAAGCATTATCTTTTGCTTCAATAAAAAAAGGAATTCCAGATAGTATTTTTTCGTGATCACAATTGGCATTCCAACACACTTCTGTCTCAGCTAATTTGTACCCAAAATTTAAGGTATCAAAAGTAGGGGCCTGAGCCAAACTCGTATCAAAATCGCCCATTCGTACTCGGAGGTAAACAGAGTCTTCCATGTCTATAGCTCTAATTTTAATACAAGCCGTTTCTGGAATCTTTATCTCTAAAGTATCCTGCATTAAAATTTCACCATTTACTTTTATAACTGTAGATAGAGGAGGTGTATTCGGACAAGTAGTAACAGTATATTGCAATTCTAAACGTACCTCACCAATTTTAACTCCAAACCTAAATTCCTCAACCCTAATACTTGCTACGTATACACCAGGAGCATTGGGATTGCAGGTAATTTGTCCGGTTGAAGAATCTATTGTTAGCGGCACTGAACCCAAAATGCCTGCTTGATTGCTATAACCTGTTTTCCATATAGTGGTGCTGTAAGGACCTGCAGTAGCAGTATTAGATGCAGGTTGGTCTGGATCTAGATTACCATTTAACGGCTCCACAAAAGAATAACGAAGTTGGTCGCCATCATCATCTACAAAATCCATATTGTACGTGTACAAATTATTTACACATAGCAAAGTATTTGGATTATTGGTATACCTTGGAGTACTGTTTTTTACAGTTCTCAAATTGGGTAATTCAGTATATAATGTTAGAGAAGCCGAACCTGGCATTAGGATGTTTTCTATTATCCCGTTTCTGCAACAACGCTGAAAACTCATGTAATATCCATTATTACTGTTGTACACATTATCACTAAGCGTAATGTTTGACCGATACGTACCCACATGTGTGCAACCAGTGGTAATATTAGCACAATTGTCACCCGAAAATTTTAGGGTATCATCATTAATAGTAACAAAGTTTAAGTTGAATTGTGCTTTTTTGATATGGGTATTTTTTTCGAAAATCCCAACAGCAATCGGACTATCAAAATAAGCCCTGGGACTCCCATTCTCACAATCTCGCAGAACCCGCACCGTTAGCTGATAACTGCTCCCGCTTATCCATTTTAGTTCAATCATCCCTCCTACCAAGTGTGTGGCCGCCACCCAAGTGGGAAGAATAAATAATAACAAAATGGAATAAATTTTTTTCATGGGAGAAATATCAATCAAACATATAAAAAAAATCTTGAAATTGCAGGAATTTTAAAATTTGACAGATGGCTTACATAAACAAGAGCAAATTTGAGACTATCCTGAGAGTGAGACCCGATGATATTGACATGAATCAACATGTGCATAGCAGTAAAA
>JAKRSG010000272.1 GCA_022402405.1 Bacteroidia bacterium
CTACACCGGGTAATAACAAAGCAGCAGAAGTTCCTTTAATATTATACAGATTACAAACACTATCTAAGGCACCTTGCAATCTGTTTTGTAAGTCGGCAGAAATTTGCCCTTGTAAATTTGAGGCCCACAATATGAGTAGGCAAATACTGGTATAAATAGCTTTCATATGATAATTTTTGTACGAAGTAAGGTTCAATTTCTATTGATAACTAATTTATTAGACAAAGTAAGTAAAAATTTAGATGAAATTGTTTGGTCGAAAAAAAACCAAGTTTTGTCGAATATTTAAAATAGATTGTAACCCTATATTCATTTTTGTGGTATGGTTGAAAGACAAAGCTTATTAAAAAAATTAAGTTCTAGAGTAGCCTTAAATATGTATTTCTGGCTGATGATGTTTTTTATTAAATCGCCCACCATTTCTTATGTTACAGGGTATTCTGTTGGAGTTTATTATGGTTTAATAGTTTATTTTTTGGGTTTACTAGCCATTATGAGTTATGTTCATAATTTGATTTTACTGCCTAAATTTTTCTTTACCAAGAAGTATGTTTGGTATACCTTATTTACTTTGGCTTGGCTGTTTGTAATGGCTTATTTTTATACTTATAGCATAAAATATTTGCCTGCTTTATTTCCAGGTTTAGAGGTCCTTCGCATGAGTATTGTAATGTCGCCGGTAAGCAATGATTTAAGTTTTTCTGGGGTTGTAAACGATATCCAAACTTACTTTTTTGTGATGTTGATGTGGCTTTTCATATTTGCTTTGCTAGCTATTTTTCATCAATCGAGAGAAAAGCTAAAGCGCATGGAGAAGGCTATTTTGGCTCATAAAGAACAAGAATTAGCTTTTTTAAAGAGTCAGTTAAATCCACATTTTTTATTTAATACACTCAACAATATTTACGGCTTATCGCTAAAAGGTGATGCACGAACTTCTGATGTTATTATTAAGTTATCGTCTGTTTTGAGGTATTTATTATATGAGAGTGATGCTAAAACGGTTCAGTTTTACTCTGAAAAGGAAGTATTATTTTCTTATGTAGATTTGGAGTTATTGCGCTTAGGAGATTCTACCAGTAATTCTTTTAGCGTATATGCCGATAAAAACTATGAAATTCCACCTTTACTTTGGTTGCCTATTTTAGAGAATGTATTTAAGCATACCCGCCATTTGAGCGACAAGAAAATTGATTTTAGGTGGATTATAGAATCAAATAAAATGTCGATTTTTTCGTCGAATGCATACTCAGATAACGGTATTGCTGATAGGAGTGAAAATGGGAATGGCATTGGCTTAGGTAATTTAAGAAAGAGACTCGATTTGTTGTTTCCAAATGCCTATCAATTGAGAGAAGATAAACAAGACCAAACCTACACGATTGAAATGGAGATAAATTTGCTTGGAGATGGTAATTAAAGTTTGCTTAGTAGATGATGAGCCTTTGGCTAGAGAAATTATTGAGAGTTATATTCAAAAAATGCCGCAGCTAGAGTTGGTTCAGACCTGCGAAAATGCGGTACAAGCCATAAAGGTATTAGATGAAAATAGGGTAGATCTGTTGTTTTTAGACATTAATTTGCCCGATATAAACGGAATGAGTTTAGTTAAGCAGTTAAGAGTGGCGCCTGCTATTATTTTTACTACGGCTTACCCGCAATATGCTTTGGAGAGTTATGATATGCAGGCAGTAGATTATTTGTTAAAACCATTTTCGGCCGAGAGGTTTGAAATGGCCGTACAAAAGTATGTTCGCTTAAGAGCTTCTGAGCAAGTTTTGGTTCAGCCAGAAGAGGCAGAACGACCATTATTTTTGCGTTCTGAGGGCAAGTGGGTAAAAGTGAATTTAGCCGATATCATTTGGGTAGAAGCTCTGAAAGATTATGTGAAAATTTGTTTGAAAAATAATCAGCGATTAACCATGCATGGAACCATGAAAAATATGGAGCAAAAACTGAGTGAACAAGCTCAATTTTGTAGGGTGCATAAAAGTTATATTATTAACCTCAAGCATATAGAGCAGGTAGAATCTAATCTACTTAGGATGGAAGGAAAAGAGTTTCCGATTGGGGCTACTTACAAAGACGATTTGTTAAAGAAAATAGCTGAATTTAGTATTCAGAAATGAGAAGTGAATGCTAATAATTTCTTAATTTTTTCTGGTTTCTTTAAGTTTTGTTTGAAATGAGCGAGAAATAATTTTATTTGCTGATACCGAAACTACCTAAAATGACTACATTTAATTTGGCCTCTCTCAGGAAGCATAGCTTCCTTCTATTTTTCATTACTTTAATTAGTTCACAGGTTAATGCGCAAAAGGGACTCTTATGGGAGGTTTCTAAGGAAGGTTCTTCTAAGAAAACTTATTTGTATGGCACTATGCATGTGAGCGGAAAAATTGCCTATCATTTAGGGGAAGAGTTTTTTAAGGCCGTTAATCAGGCAGATGCCATAGCTTTAGAATCGAACCCAATAATTTGGCTAGATGATATTTTTGCTTCGGAAGGAGCAGATGAATATTTAGGAAAATTTCAGGTATTAAATCAGATTTATCAGGGTTTCTATGAAGAATCTTTTAAGTTCGAGAATCTAGATAATAAAGATTGGGGTAATCAGCTTTCTTCTAATCATTATCTTACCAATTGGATGCTTTACCGCGAAAATAGTGCGATGAAAGATTTTGAAGAGGAGACATTTTTGGATTTGTTTATTTATCAAATCGGACGAAAAAACAATAAGCCGGTTTATAGTTTGGAGGATTTTAATCAGTCGACTTTATTCTCTAACCTTGCGCGTATTCCGGATGTAGATACCAAAGAACGTGCCTCTTGGTTTACCGAAATGACCAAAGAAAAGAGCGTGTACGATTTAATACGAGATGCCTACCGTAATCAGGATTTAGATTTATTAGATTCTTTAAATAGAGAGAGTTCTAGCGAGAATAACCTCAAGTATTTATTGTATGAACGCAATTATATTATGGCTCATAGGATAGATTCGTTTATGAAAATGAATGTTGGATTGTTTGTAGGAATTGGCGCCGCGCATTTACCACATACAGAAGGGGTGATAAATTTGCTTCGTAAAAAAGGATATACGTTAAAACCAATATTGCCTACTATTAACGATAAATCGAAGGCCGAAAAAGAACGATTGAGTTTGATGAAAAGTCAGATTCCACTTGCTACCACATTTGAAAGTGAGTTGTTTTCATTACGAGTGCCCAACAAAATATATGAGGCTCCATCTGCTTCTTTCCAACGAGAGTTTTTTGCACCTGAGCTAACTAACGGTACATTTTATTCGGTTAATGAACTTAGCACCTATCATTATTTTAAGGGAGATATTCAGGATAATTATTTGTTAAAAATGGATAGCCTGCTTTTCGAAAATATTCCAGGTAAAATTATAAGCAAAACAGATATTGTAAAAAATGGGTACAAGGGTTTAGATATAGTAAACAAGACTAAGTCGGGCGATTTTCAACGCTACCAAATTCTGATTACACCACTTAAAGTGTTTATCTTTAAAATGGGTGGCAAAGACGAATATGTTAAGAATAACTCGGCTTCCTTTTTTAACTCTATTAGCCTTAAAATGCCTCAAGAGAATTGGGTAACTAAACAACCAATAAAATCAGATTTTAAAGTGGATGTTCCGGCTTATCATGATATAAAGTTTAATACTCAGATTAGTTCTTTATACGGACATACAGAACTAGAAGCTTACGATGATAAAACAAAAGAATATTACTACGTAAAACGAGCTTCACTCCACGATTTTGGCTACATAGAAGAAGATGCATTTGAGTTGAACCGAATCTTAAATAAGTTTGTTGAGCAGTTTAAGCCCGATAGTGCCTTAACAGTAGAGACTGTAAAAACAAGCAAATACCCATCAGCAAGGGCCTCGGTTCAGCTTAAAAACAAAAGCTTTTTACAGGTACAAGTGTACATTAAAGGAGCGTATTATTATGTGTTAGCAGCTGTATCTAAGAAACAAGGATTCGACAATAGATTTTTCACCTCGTTTCAATTACAAGAGTTTACGTATACATTTCCTTATTCGGTAAAGATTGATTCTACCTTACAGTTTCAGGTACATTCGAATTATTTGAAACCAACATACATGAATCAGTTGTATGAAAAGGCAAGTGAGCAACGCAGAAATAAGAAGGAAAAGGAGGATAAATCGTATTTAACAAAGAGCTTTAATGAGATTTATTATTCAGAGAATTTTGAGCAGGTAAGGGTAGATTTTGTTAAGTTTCATACCTATACGTATTATGCCAATACAGATAGTTTATGGAACAGGCAAATTAGATTTTTTATGGATAGAAAAAGTTTATTTGTTCATGCCAGAAAGCAATATTCTAAAGGAGATACGAACATTTTAGAACTTACTTTAATGGATACCAATAGCTGTAGAACCATCTTTAAAAAGTATATTCAGGTAGATGATAAGATGTATACCTTAACAGCTAATTTAGATACTATAAGTCCTAAAAGTAAGTTTATAAGCGAGTTTTTTTCTAGCTTTACTCCCATACAGATTGCCCCTAAACAGCCTTCTTTATTTGTAGATAAGGCTCAGGTGTTTTTTGATGTATTGGCCAAAGGAGATAGTATTTCAAAAGACATTGCATACAAGTCTATTTTAACGCATTTGCGCTTTGAGGATAAGCATGCTAGTCAGTTAATGCAGGTTATTAAACACCATCCATTTCCTAAAGAACATATAAATGCCAAAGCCCAATTGATAAAGGATTTGGGTGCAATAAAAGATAGCAGAATAGTTCCATTTGTGAGCAGTATCTACAAAGAAATGGAAGACACTGCTTTGTACCAAGTATCTGTGTTGCGAGCATTAGCCAGTCAGAAATCTAAAGAAGCTTGTTTAGCATTTATACAATTATTGGAGCATGATATTCCTATTGGGGCAAGTAAAGACGATTTACGCAACGTATTTAATTCTTACAATGATTCGTTAGAGCTCACTAAATATTTATATCCAAAACTTTTAAACTATACCTTTATTAACGATTATAAACTTCCGATTTATCAGTTATTAAGTAAAGCATTAGATAGCATGGCTCTGCCTCCAAAGTATATTAAGGGCAGTTATTCTCAGATATTGCGCGAAGCCAAAATGGTGCTTAAATCGCAGATTGGTTACGAGCAAGCAGAAGGGGCAAAAACCAATAATAACAATTATTATTATACCAGTTATTTAAATAAAGGCAATACAGAATTGGTGATGTATAGTAAAATGTTGATGCCATTTTACAAGGACAAAAACGTAAAGGCTTATTTTGCTAAGTTTGCTTTGGTAAAAGATTATACCATTAGAACCGAGGTAGCTGTAGAGTTTGTAAAAAATAAGATTAAGGTAGACGAGTTAGAATGGAAGAGCTTAATTGCTGATCCAATTAATTACGCGTTAGTATATCGCAGATTAGAGCAAGTACAGGCATTAAACTTGTTTCCAAAAGAGTTGATTAGTCAGGAAATGATGGCTAAATCTTTATTGTACAAAGATAATTTCAACTTTAAAACCGATAGTGTATTACTAGTTAAAAAGCAGCCTGTAACACTAAATGGCGTAGAAGGATATTACTATTTCTTTAAATCCAAAAAAGAGAAAGACGATAAATGGTCCTTAGACTACATAGGCTTACAACCGCAGCAAGAGAATCAACTGAATGTGGTGGTCGACAGTAAAAAAACAGGCATAGGCATAAACCGCGGAAAGAACATGGAAGAATTAATAACAGACCATGTAAAGTCTATAGAAATATTAAACAGACGCCGAGCCTTTGAGAAAACTAGCTCGTATTCGTATAATTATTTTGATTAGGTTATTAAGTTTGATGATGTTCATGATTGTTTATTTTATTTTGAATTTTTAACAGTTAATAGTACGTTTAATAGTTTATATATTATTAATTAATCGATAAGTATTAGTTGTTTAACAAAGCAAATAATAAATTTCTTGTAATGGCTCCTTCAATAATGGCTACTAATTTCCCTTTATAATTTCCATTTGCATAATAAACCTTTTTACCTTCTTTTATAAAAGCCAATTTTCCTTTATAATTACCATCTGCAAAATATGCTTTTTCACCATCTAAGATAAAATATAAATTGCCTTTATAGTTGCCGTTAGCATGAAAAATTTTGTTTGCATCAAATATAGCAGCTAACCTCCCTTTATAGTTTCCATCTGCATAAAATAATTTATCATTTTCATTGATATAGGCTAGCTTTCCTACATAGTTTCCATTGGCATAGTATATTTTAGTTTCTTTAATTGATAATTTATGTTCATTTGTATTCATAACTAATGTATTCTAATCGAATATAGATGAAGAAACTGCAACCAGCATTCAGTTTAGAAAATGAAAGTACATGATTATACAACTTACAGTATCTCATAATCAGAATTCTTCATCCAGGAAAAATATTGTTGAAAATATCTACCTAACCGAATTTATTCGCCTAATTAATTCAGAAATGCACAAAGTACCAGAAACATATGTCTCTATAGTTCCTATATTCTGGTCTATTAGTAATTTCACTTTATCTAAATCGGTTTCGTTTAATAATTTAATCTTTCCATATAGTATATTATCTGAATAGCTTATTAAAAGCATTTCACTTTCAAAGCAAATGTTTTTGTGTTTTCTCGAAACGCCTATCCAATCTGAATCTAAAAATAACCATACATAGATACCAATAATTCCATGAGTGCTCTCAGTCAATACGGTTGCATATTCTATGTTAGTATCGGTTAATGGAATCATGGTAGATTTAATAATAACTAAAAAGGCAAATCGTCTTCTTTGGTATCATTATTTTGGCTTGTATTTTCTCGTTCAACTAATTCCTGCTTATTGTATTTTTTATTCAATTCTTGTTGATCATCTCTAATCGGTTCAGTAGCAAAAGTTTTCTCCAAATTGTTGAATATCTCACATTCATCATTTGTTGTATAATCTAATACTACAGATACATCCGAATAAGATATACTCTTACTTGTATCGTCATAAGCTATTCTTTGCCATGTAACTAAATCCATTTCCTGAACATACAATACAGACTTGTTTATTGCGTAAAAATTATAGTATCCATTAGTATCAACTAAAGTTCCTTCGTCTGTGTATATATGATATTGTTGACGAGTGAATGGTGCGAGAGCGTGTAATAAGTAATCATTATTTATTGAAAAATAAGAAGAGTAAATCATCGGTAAAACAGGTTTATCATTATTATCAACAAAATTTACAAACTTATATGGTACTATATAAAGTTCACCTAATTTACTTTCAAGCTCGTTTATAGGAGTATCAAATATTGGTAAACCTATCAACTCTTCGCTCCCCAAAAAATGGAAAGCGGCATAATTTACATAGGCTCTCAAATAGGGGGTTGCATCAAACTGTGATATTCTGTATTTTACAGGAGCATTCACAAATGCTACCCCCTCCTCATAAAGTAAATTTTCTAATCCAATCTTTCTAAAAAGGGAAATAACTGTATCATTTTTTCTTAATACATGAGGTATAGCATCAATTGCTAATAAATTATGCAAGGCTAGCTGCACGAAGAGGTCTGCCATGACTTCTTGATACGAAAAAAACAAGCCAGTCTTAAACCAGACATCGAAATCAAAAGTCTTCCTTTCTCTTTCAAATAGTGGTGATAAATTATATTGTTTAAAAACCTGTTGAGCTAAATCATTCACTTTAGCACCACTTTTATCAAGACATTCAGCAGTATATGCCAATGAACGATAATAATTAATTGGCATAGGTGGGTGCAAATTAATTGATGAAACTAGATTAAGATATCGCTCGTAGAAATCAGAAAAATCTATGTTCAATGAAAAAAGGTCCTCTAGCTGGTTGTTAATAGCTATTTTATCTAAATCTAATGGGGTATCAAATGTATTTATGTATAGTGTAGCTTGCAAATAAAATGGATCATATAATTTATTAGTTTCAGGAAAAATCCATCCGTTTAAAGTAGTTCCATTTTTAATTAATTGATGATACACAAAAAATATGGTGCCTATGTACTCTTTGTTATATAAACCTTTATACTGTAAAAAGGTAATGAGGTCCATTGGGACGGTTGAGGGGTACCCAGTAAATGTATCCCATTCTTGAAAATAACGCCTATGGTTGTTAGGATGAATAATAGTAAAAACAGGATGTGCCATTTCTGATATTTTTATTTGCCAGTTATGTTAAAAAGGAATCTCATCATCAGAAGCCTCTTCATCAATGTAATTTTTATCTACTCGATTGTTAAACACTTTTTTACTTAATATTTCATACGTTTCTTTTCCTATAATATCTTTAAAATAATTGGATAGTTTATTGTGTTGGCAGTGAATAAACAAATCATGATAATCGACCATATTCAACCCTTCAGAGACCAATTTACCATTTATCGCATCTTTCACAGACGAATTAAAGATGATATTGTCTGAAGGAATATCTTGTAAAATACCGTTTAAGTTTTCTACTTCGTCCTTGGTAATATTAATTACTTCTTGAAAGGCTGTCTCACTTGAATCATACAATTGCATGTCTATTTCATCGTAAGCAATATTATTAAAATATTGAACTTGTATAATATGATTATTAGTTGCATTTAAATGGTAATCAAGAGTTATATAATAACCATCTTCAATATTTCCTGCAAATCTAGAATCCGTAATAGTAAATACTAGTACTGGCTTTATTTGCTCATAACCCTTTGTAGTCAATTTATGTAAAGAACCTTCAATAAGGAAAAAATCAGATATGGTATCACTTTCATGTGCTTCAACTAAAAATTCTTCAACAAATTCAACGATTGAACTACTCAAATCAGTATTAAACTTTTTTATGCTTTTGGGTGTAGCACTATAAATTATTTCACTGTAAGATTCATTTAAATTCCCATATTGTATAATAAAGTATTGTCTTTCGTTCATTTCTCATTGTTTAAATATGATTTTCTATATCTAGCTACATTCATAAGACTTAGAAATTGCCATCTAGTCGATTTCTGCAAGTTCAGGGAAAATAAGCGTTACATCTTGTGCTGGCTGTATAGGCATTAGGCTGTTTAAGATATAATATAATGACCTCAAGGCAAAACCTAAAGTGCAAAATAGTATTGAAGTTGACCCCCTGTTTTCCATTTAAATTGACCCCCCAT
>JAKRSG010000273.1 GCA_022402405.1 Bacteroidia bacterium
GATGAAGTTAATACATACTCTACTTTATTTAACGATTCCATTGCCACAGTTTTCACCAAAAATCTACCCTTAGCCACATAAAACCATTTCCTTTCAATCTTATGCCCCTGCCAAGCCCTCACAACACCCACCTTGGGTTCAATACAATACATCCTTACAACATCAGACATATCAAAATCATTCACAAACCTCACTCCACCCCTTTCATCCTGATGAATATTTCCTTCAATCAACCACACTTTTATCTTTTTACTTTTAAGATTAAAAAACTTGGCTCTTCAGCCACTTTTATCATTTTCCTTTTATCTTTTGTCTTAAAAAAACCTGGCTCTTCTTCCTTTTGCCTTGGCTCTTTAAATCACTTTTATCTTTTCACTTTTATCTTTTGTCTTACACAAGGAAATCCTCTACACTCTCCCCAAACAACTCCTTCCTCACATAAGCCAATTTCGAGATTAACACTTTCACTCCTTCCACATTTAACCGCTCAGTATTATGTGAATGATAATCCTCAATTTCCGTAATTTCCTTTTCGCCTTCTGAAAAATAAATAGCATAATTTAAGTCACGATTATCGGCAGGTACACGATAAAAATCACCCATATCTTCTGCTTTTACCATTTCTTCTCTCGTACAAAGCGTTTCATACAACTTTTCACCATGCCGCGTGCCTATTACTTTAATTTCATTATCGGATTGAGCCAATTCTTTTATAGCCTGAGCCAAATCACCAATAGTGGCTGCTGGAGCTTTGTTTACAAATAAATCGCCTGGGTTTCCATGTTCAAAAGCAAATAAAACCAAATCAACGGCATCATTTAAACTCATTAAAAAACGAGTCATCTTTGGGTCAGTTAAGGTTAAAGGGTTACCGCTTTTAATTTGATTAATAAACAAAGGGATCACGGAACCTCTACTGGCCATAACATTGCCATAACGCGTTAAACAAACTGTAGTATCACCCGCATTTCTGGATGCAGCAATAGCCACTTTTTCCATTAATGCTTTAGAAATACCCATGGCATTAATTGGATAGGCAGCCTTATCAGTACTTAAACAAATAACCTTTTTTACATTATACTTTACAGCTGCATCAATAACATTCTGCGTACCAAAAACATTGGTTTTAGTTGCTTCTAAAGGAAAGAACTCACAAGAAGGTACCTGCTTTAAAGCTGCAGCATGAAACACATAATCCACCCCAGCCATTGCTTTTTCCACAGAAGTGAAATCTCGTACATCCCCAATATAAAATTTCAATTTAGAATTCTTCAATAAGGTTCGCATATCATCCTGCTTCTTTTCATCTCTGGAAAAAATTCTAATTTCCTTAAAATGATCTGTGTGTAAAAATCTTTGGAGAACAGCATTTCCAAAAGAACCTGTGCCACCTGTAATCAAAAGTGTTTTATTTTGTATCATAATATCATTTTATTCCTATACCAATCAAACACAATTTCTAATCCTTTATGAAAACGAAATTTTGGCTCATAATTTAAAATGCTTGAAATTTTATCAATACTTGCCTTAGAATGCCTCACGTCTCCTTTGCGTTCTGGCCCATATTCCGCATTTATTTGATTACCTGAAATCACCTTTAGCATTTCAATCATTTCGTTTAGTGTTACTTGGTCCCCGCAGGCCATATTCATAACCTCGTGTTTATCTATTGAAGGCAATAACATAGCTTTGATATTGGCTTGCACTGCATTTTCTACGAAAGTAAAATCTCTGCTCGTTAAGCCATCTCCATTGATGGTTGGTTGAGTACCCTCTATAAAATGTTTGCAAAATATGGGTATTACCGCTGCATAGGGATTATTAGGATTTTGCTTGGGACCAAATACATTAAAATAACGTAAACCTATGGTATGAAATCCATATACTTTTGAGTAAACTTCAGCATAAAGCTCATTTACCAATTTAGTCACTGCATAGGGTGATAAAGGGTTTCCTTCATTACCTTCCACTTTGGGTAAAGCTGGGCTATCGCCATACGTGGATGAAGAGGCAGCATAAACCATTCGTTTGATTGTTCCAGCCTCTTTAACAGCATTTAGTATGTTTAGAAAACCACTCACATTAACCTCATTTGATGTAATTGGGTCAGCAATGGAACGTGGTACTGAACCCAAAGCTGCTTGATGACTTACATAGTCAATACCAACTAGTGATTTCTTGCAAGTTTCATAATCACGAACATCGCCCAATACAAATTCAAAATTGGGTAAATCCATGAAATCTTTAATATTCTCAAAATAGCCATTGGATAAATTATCCAATACTCGCACTTTACCTGCACCGTATTTGATAAGATACTCAACAATATTGCTCCCAATAAAGCCGGCACCGCCAGTAATTAAAAAGCTTTTATCGGCTAAATCTTCTGTATGATATTTAATCTCGTACATATTATAATCTTGCGTCAGCAACTCCTTTTTCTAACAAACCTTTTACATCAAACAATACACCGTTGTCAATAAGTAAACTGCGTATGTCTATTCCTTTAAATTCAATATGCGAAACTGCTAAAATAGCAGATTCATAATTGCCAGTAGGCATTTCATTCACTACTTCAATTCCATACTCATGCTGCACCTCATTGGGGTTGGCCCAAGGGTCGAAAATAACAGGCGTTACATGATAATTCTTCAATTCCTTCACAATATCTATCACCTTGGTATTGCGCACATCTGGACAATTTTCTTTAAAGGTAAAACCAAGAATCAAACAACGAGCATTTTTTACATTGATTTCTTTTTTCACCATCAATTTAACCACTTCTTCTGCTACATAAGCACCCATGCCATCGTTTAATCTGCGGCCAGCTAAAATAATCTCTGGGTGGTAACCCACTTCTTGCGCTTTTTGAGCTAAATAATAGGGGTCAACACCAATGCAATGCCCTCCTACTAAACCTGGTTTAAATTTTAAGAAATTCCATTTGGTGCCTGCAGCTTCTAACACATCGTTAGTATCGATACCCAGTTTATTGAATATTTTAGACAACTCATTCACAAAAGCAATATTGATATCGCGCTGTGAATTCTCTATTACCTTGGCAGCTTCAGCCACTTTCATAGAACTCGCTTTAAAAGTTCCCGCAACAATAACTGATTTATATAATTGGTCTACCTTCTCTGCAATCTCAGGTGTAGAACCCGAAGTTACTTTTAATATCTTAGTTACCGTATGTTCCTTATCTCCCGGGTTAATGCGCTCTGGCGAATAACCTGCAAAGAAATCTACATTAAATTTTAGTCCAGAAACTCGTTCCAACACTGGAATGCACTCCTCTTCCGTAACCCCTGGGTACACGGTAGATTCATATACCACAATATCACCCTTTTTTAACACCTTACCTACCGTTTCACTCGCTTTATATAAAGGAGTTAAATCAGGTCTATTGTGTTTATCAGTTGGAGTGGGAACCGTAACAATAAAATAATTACAATCTTTAATAGCATCTAAATTAGTGGTGCATAACAATCCCTTCTCTGTTGGTTCAATCGAAACAACAGATGTTAACAGTTCATCAGAAACCTCTAATGTAAAGTCATGACCACCCATTAATCCCTTTACCCTAGCTTGATTGATATCAAAACCAATAACAGGATACTTTTCTGCAAAAGCAACTGCGAGAGGTAGGCCTACGTAGCCAAGACCGATGATAGCGATTTTTGTCATAATAGAATTTTTGTTTTGAAACTTTGCTTTCTGAGAATCCAGAGCCCAGAATCCAGAGTCCAGACTTGAAATTTCAGCAAGCTGAATATTTAATAAAGATGCCTAAGGCATCTAAGAAAAATTAAAATTTTGCGAAGCAAAATAACCTTTAGTCTGGATTCTGGATTCTGGACTCTGGATTCTATATTCTTTTTTCACCTCCCATGCTTTGCAATTAAACTTCTAAGCATATTATTAATCTCATGAAGTTCTGTTATTAATGCATCACAATCCAAACTAAACGTCTTATCTGCTTTATTTAGAATCGTTAGTTGTGTTATAAGTTCAGAAGCAGAACCACTAGAGTATTCTAAAAATCTAGCAAACTCCTTATTAGAACTTCTTTCAGAACCTTCTGCTATATTACTTGGTATTGATATAGAAGATGAAACAATTTGTTCTGCTAATCTAAAAGGACGAACAGTATCAATTATTTTCATAATCTCTACTGAAACTGCAATACTGCGAGTATAAACTTGAAGTTTATCATAATTATGAGACATAGGGTAGAAATGTTTAAAGGCTAAAAATCTATAATCTAAATTGCAATTCGAAAAAAGTCTGGACTCTGGACTCTGGATTCTATTCCTTACACCAAAGCAGCAAATCATGTTCAGAGATAATCTTATCTTGCTTTGAAGAAAATTCTTCATCAGAAAACACAACAAATCGAATTTTCTTCTGAATATATTTCTCAGCTTTAACAATCAACTCAGAGAAATACTCACGTTTAATTTTTCCAATGAGAATTAAATCTATTATCTCCGATTCATTACCTTCAGCTAATGCACCTGTAAGATAAACTTTTTCTAAATCACCAACATTGGCAAGCACTCTCTTCATCAATTCATCCAAACCCGTAATTTTCATAAGTATGGATTGGATGTCTGGAAAGAGAGGGTGTTTATGGTTACTTTGAAAAAATTTTTTATTACCCTTAACAAAGCTAATTAACAAACCTGCTGCCTCTAACTTGTTCAATTCAACACGAATGGCGTTAGTATTATCACCTAAATCACTCTCCAGATTACGCAAGTAATCCTGTCTTTCTGAGTTCAGAAAAAACTTTAATAAAAGCTTGATACGAGTTTTAGAGGTTATAAGTGCATCTAACATGCAAGATATCTTAAGTTTTTAAACGGCTTCGCTTAGTGAGTCCCAGTTGAGTGAGTCAAAGTGAGTTTGAGGAAAAAAAGTATACAATGTTAATGGTGGGAACCTAGAAATGCAAATAAAATTATTATGAATTATTAACTGGTTGGTTTGAATGAGTAAGTGGTAGGGAGAAGAGTCCAGAGTCCAGAATCCAGAGTGCATCCGCTTGCAAGCTGACAGAGACCAGACAAAAGAAGCGAGAGAAATCTTGATTTGAGATTAAATGAAAAATCCCGTAGGGATTATATAAACGCATGATACGAATAATATAATACCTACGGGATATTTAATATGTTTTTAAACATCATCTCGTCTTTCGTTTCAATATCATAAAACAAGAAGCAAATCCATCTGGATTCTGGACTCTGGTTTCTGGACTCTACTACAATCCCAGTATCTTTTTCCAGCGCGGTTTTTCGTCTATTTCTGTATCTCCGTATCCATAGCCATAACCGTATCCATACCCATAGCCGTAACCACTTCCATATCCACTGCCGTAACCATAACCGTATCCATAACCATAAGCTCCATATCCGTAACCGTATACGGTGGCGAAGTTTACGTCGTTGAAGATGAGGCCTACACTCTTGTCTTTTTCGTTATGGTATATTTCGTTGATGAGGTTAAGGTAGTTTTTCTTACTTACGTTTTGACGGCTTACATATAGCACGATATCGGCATGTTTCATGATATCTAAACCATCTGCTACTAATCCAATAGGAGGCGTATCGAGGATAATATGATCGTATTTAGTAGCTAAATCAGCTAATAAATCATAGAATGCTTGGGACATGATTAATTCAGATGGGTTAGGAGGAGTTGGTCCTGAAGTGATAATATCCAAATTAGCTAAACCCGTTTTTTGAATGATTTGTTCTTGGGAGGCTTTTCCTATTAAATAATTAGTTAAACCGATGCTATTATCTAATTTAAAATCTTGGAAAATTTTCGGTTTACGTAAATCCACCCCTATCAATACTGTTTTTAAACCACCAATAGCTAATACAGAACTTAGGTTCATACCAATAAATGTCTTTCCCTCACCTGATACGGTGGAAGTAACCATGATTATTTGTTTTTTACCAGTTCCCTTTAAATAATTTAGGTTTGAACGCAAGTTTCTAAAAGATTCGGATACCTGTGATTTAGGATGATTGGCAATTACCAAAGCCGTATTTTTGGCATTGTGTACGATGCTACCCACCAGCGGAATTTGCGTTAATTGCTGCAATTGCGCATGGTTTTGAATATTATTGTTTAAGGCATCTAATCCATAAATAATTATTATTGGGACTATAAATCCCAGTACAAATGCCATAGTATAAACCATTTGAGATTTTGGATGAGTCTGACTGACCATTTCGGCTGAATCTATAACCTTATGGTCGGCATCAATCCCAGCACCAGCAATTCCTGCCTCAGCTCTTTTTTCTAATAAGTAGGTATATAATTTGTCACTTAAAACATAGCGTCTTTTCATGGTAAGCATTTCTTGTTCTTTAGCAGGCAATTGTGATATTCTACCATCAAAAGAAGCTATTTGTCGTCCTAAATCGTTGCTGATAATTTTTGAAGCATCTTTGATACTTTTTAAGTTTTCCAATAAACTCATTTTGAGCTGTTGCAAGTTTTGATTTATTTGCTTGATATTTGGACTTTCTTCTTGGTAACTCAAACTCAATGCCTGTTTTTGGGTATAGGTTTCCATTAATTTTCCAACTACTGCATTCAATACTGGATCTCCGATTCCCATTACAGATGGGGCAATTAATTCATTTAGAGGATCGGAACCTTTAACATAAGTTTCTAAGTATTGATAATATTTGAATAGTAATTTTTGCTGGGACAATTTCTGCTCTAAAGAACCTAATTCTTCAATTATAACTTTTCCACTTGCACCTAAATCAATAATTTTGTTTTGCTTTCTAAAATCCTGCAATTCTCCTTCTACCTTGCCTAAAGAATCACCAATACTAAACAGTTGCTCATCAATGAATTGCAATGTTTTTAAGGTGACACGATTCTTTTCAGCCAACCCTGAATTAATATATGAACGACATAATTGATTCAAAAAAGCTATTTCCTTTTCTGGTATTGTGCCTTCTTTATTTATTTCTATCATACTAGCTTGCTTATTAATTGGAGCTAGGTTATATGACCCATGATACTGCTTTACCAATGATTCTATATTATTTAGCCTAAAAGAGTAAATACCTTCCTTGATTTCATTTAGATTGGGATTTATCATTTTTAATCTAAAAGAAAAATATTCAGAGGTTATTGGTTCATTAATTTTATAAACACTGACCTGAATTGGCCCTGTTTTACCGATATTTTTTTCCGTTTTTGGTACTAATAAACTTGAATTTGATTCTGTCCAAACTTTTAGCTCATTCTGATTCAAAAATTGAATAAAAAGCTCTGCGTCATTAATCTGAAGATGGTTTGAATCTAATTCAATTATAAAGGGCTTGTCGCTGTAAATTTCGGTTTTTTTTATGGACCCTTTGATGTAATATGAAATACCAAAATCCAGTTGTTGTATGGCAGCTCTTACTAAATTTTTAGATTTTAGTATTCCTTGCTCATTCTCAATATTTCTATCCACATTTAATAATTGCATGCCTTGCAAAAAATTTTCTGCACCATTCATACTCCCTCTGCCACGGCTATTATCCTTTATCAATATGCTAGTTTTTACCAAATACCTTGGAGTTGAATAGCGCAATGCGAAAAAAGCAACTCCAATAGAAAGTATGACACTCACTAATAAATATGGCCAAAAGGCAAGTGCTTTCCCTAAAATATATTTAATGTTAAATTCCGAACCTTCGGAGGCTCCGTCTGGGGCTGGCTGTAATTGCTGATCCATGAATATTATTTTAAATTATTAACCAAAATATATGTATTGAGAACCATTAAAAGCGTACTTAGGAGTGGTGCAATTACTCCAAATGAACTTTGTAAAGAACTTAAATCCCCGACAGCTCGTTTCTTTAGAGGAACGACATACAATACATCATTTGGCTGTATATACCAAAATGGGGAATTTATTAGCGATTGGTCAGTTAAATCTAATTCATGTAATTTAACCCCATCTGGATATTGACGATATAAATGTAATTTATAACGTTTGGCCATGTTGTTTAATTCACCAGCTTGCGCAATGGCTTCAATAATACTAACTTGATTTTGATTAAAGAAATATTGGCCGGGTTTATTCACAAAACCCAAAACAGAAAATTTAAAATCTGCAAGTTTAATTTGTAAAAAGTAGTTTTTAAAATATTTCTTCAACTCTATTTCAATGGTCTCTTTTGCATCCTCCATCGTTTTATTTGCTAATTTCAATTTTCCCAAAAATGGCAGTTCTATTATCCCTTTGCTGTCTATGGTAAAACCAATATAATATAACATGGTACCTGAAACATTAGGGGCAACCATATTTAAGGGAGTTGACCCACCTGTTGCGGGCACAAATATTTTATTTAATTTTTCATCTTCGGTACTCAATGCTATGAATAAAATATCCCCACTTTGCAATTTGTAAGCAAATGGTTGCACGGAAATTAGCCCTCCTGAATCTATTTTTGTATGACCTTTATCTTGTAAATAAATAAATTTTTTGTTTGAAACACAGCTGCTAAGCAGGCCTAGCATGAGTATGCTGAGGAGGATTGGGGTGTTTAGTTTTTTTATCATTTTTTTTAAGAATCCAGAGTCCAGAATCTAGAGTCCAGACTTGTTTGTGCCTAGGTCTATGTTCTGTTGTCTATTTTTTTACAATTATAGGGGAATTTATTTTAATTCTAAAAAAAAGAATGCCCCCTTCGGCTTCGCTCAGGGACCGGAGGTCGGCTCAGGGACCGTCTATCACCTCCGGTCCCCGAGCGGAGCCGAGGGGAAGGCTTATCCGAGCGCACGAATATACTCACTAGGGACAGTTACCACCAAGCCCTGTTGTATAGAACTTAACTCTAAAATAACTTTGGTACTGCCTTGGATGTTGGTTAATTTACCTTTATGTCCGATAAGTGGGCCGGCGATGATTTCTACCTCTGCGCCTAGTTCCAAGCTGCCGAGTTCTATGGAAGTGAAGTTTATATCTACCTCGCCCAAAATACGCTTTACTAAATCAAGTTCCTGTTCATTAACCCTCGCAGGAGTCTTTTCAAAATTCACGAATTTTACCACTCCGTTTGTATTTAAAATATCGTAGAAGTTTTTTTCCAGCTCTGTTCTAATAAACAGATAACTCTTAAAAATCGGTTCCTCCACCCATTTCTTCCTATCACTCCAAACC
>JAKRSG010000274.1 GCA_022402405.1 Bacteroidia bacterium
CTATAAACAACTTCTACCTAAAATTATATAGCTTTGAAGTCGATGAAGGCAACACGTTTTAGAAAGTTTAAAAATCTATTATTTTTAATAGATGTATTAAAGCTTGCCTTAACTGCTTTTGGCGGTCCACAGATACACTTTACCATGTTTAAAAAACATTTGGTTCAGAAAAAGCAATACCTAAGCGAAACTGAGTTAATTGAGCTTAATTCCTTTTGTAGTATGTTACCTGGACCAACCTCTACTCAAACTATTACCACCATTGGATATAAAATTGGAGGGCCAGCGTTTGCCTTTTTAACCTTAGGAATATGGATATTACCTGCCTCCATATTTATGGGAACCTTGGCAATCTTTCTTACACAAATGCCATTAGATAGTCCAAAAATTGTGTTCTTTAAATATTTGCAGCCTATGGCGAGCGGTTTTATGATATATGCTGCTTATAAATTTATTCAATTATTTGTAACTAAACGATATCATTGGGCGTTATTAGTAACAACAACGGGCATTGGTATCATAGAATCATCGCCTTTTTTAATACCCATTTTGATGCTCATAGGAGGTTTAATTACTAGCTATATTAATACACGAGGCAAAGTTGAAAAACCCCAAGTAATACAAAATATTAATTGGGATAAGCTTGCTTGGTTTTTGGGTATTTTTGCCTTAGCTGCTATAATTGGTGTGGGTACCCAGAGTAGATTAGTATTACTTTTTGAGAATAATTTTAGGTATGGCAGTATCGTGTTTGGAGGTGGAAATGCACTTATACCGCTTATGTATAACCAGTTTGTAGACTACAAACACTACATGACGGGTTCAGAATTTTTAGCAGGTATTGGATTATTGCAGGCTTGTCCGGGACCAGTTTTTTCTATTGCTTCATATGCCGGAGCTATGTCTATGAAGGATTATGGTGTATTTGGACAAATATCAGGGATGATTTCTGCTACGGTAGGTATTTTTTTACCAGGTATCCTTCTAATCTTTTTTGTGTATCCTATCTGGAATCAAATCAAAAAATTCGCCCCTATTTATAATGCCATCGAAGGAATAAATGTTATTGCCGCTGGTTTTGTAGTTGTTTCTGCCTATTTACTTTTTTTACCTGTAGAGCTAAATGAAGAAAATATGCTCGTGTTATTAGGTACTTTATTCTTATTATTGTCAACTAAAGTCCCAACACCTCTTATTGTTTTGGGATGTATACTTGGAGGATATTTCTTTTAATGAAAACTATAACTAAACTTAGCTTTTTATTTCTATTATTTTGGGGTTTCGGTTCGAACCAAAAGGCCTTGGCTCAGACCAAAAACGACTCAGATTTGGTGCAATTTACTGGATTTGTTGTTACCTCTGATAGCAGTAAAACAATACCTTTTGTTACTATAAGAATAAAAGGTACATCACGAGGCACATACTCTGATATGCAAGGGTATTTTTCTTTTGTTGCCAAGCGTTCTGATATCATTCAATTTACTTGTGTTGGTTTTGTGCCCAAATATTTTAAAATGCCATTAACAAGCAATTCAACCAAATTTAAGAGCGTTGTTGCTATGGATATTGATTCGTTTGTAATGGAGGAAGCCGTAATTATTGCTAGGCCAAGTGCAGAGCAATTAGATTATATGTTTTCGAGAGTTAGTATTCCTTACAGTGATTATATGATAGCAGCCAATAACCTTAGAAGAAAGCCATTGGCAGAGGGTGCAGAAAATTTATCTAATGATGGTTATACCAATGCCAAATGGAATTTCAATGAATATGCAAATAAGGCCTATTATAATGGTCAGCCGCAGCCCATTCCTGTGTTAGATGTTTTTGCTTGGGGCAAATTTTTAAAAGCCCTTGAAAAGGGAGAACTCAAAAGAAAATAAGCTCAGGTGTATGTAAAACAAGTCAGTTTGCGTTAAGCAATTGTGCACAGGTTTACTATTTCAGTATTTTTAAAATTCTTGAAGTTCTTAATTTTACACCATCATGGCTAATGGAGAATTTGTAATTGAACGTAAAAGTCGTAAACACAATATTTACGGTATAATTGGTACCACAGTGGTGCATGGAATTATTGTATTAGTTCTATTTTTCTATGTTTTATACCCACCAGATCCACCACTAGAGTTTAAAGGAATGATGATGAGCCTTGGTGAAGAAAACATGGGCGGAACAAATGAAAGCCCGGTGCCAGATCCAAGCACACAAGAACAATATATACCCATCAGCGAGCAAAGTGAAGAGCCAGAAACCATAACTTCTGATGAGGAAGAAAGTGTTGAAATAAAAGAAAAAACTAAGCCAAAAACAGAAGTAAAAACTAAACCAACTATTACCCCAAAACCTGAAGTTGAAAATAAAAAACCAGTTCTTGATTTACCTAAAAAAGTAAATCAACAAGCCCTATTTAAAAAGAAAAGTGGTGCCAATCAAGGTGGATACGGAGATGGAAGTGAATTAGGAAATGAAGGAAGTGAAGATGGTAGTGAAAATGGCAATAAAGATGGAAGAGGCGGCGGAGATAGTGGATTTGGAACAGGCGATAGCGGTCCGGATGGTGTTAGTTATTCCCTATCAGGAAGAAAAGTTAAACAATTACCAACTGTAGAAGATAATAGCAGATCCACTGGTAAAGTAGTTGTAAGAATTACGGTAAATAGAGATGGGGAAGTTATAAAAGCAGAACCCGGACAAGTAGGAAGTACAACTACTGAAACCTCTTTATTACAAAAGGCAAAAGAAGGTGCCATGAGAACCAAATTCTCTGCTCGTTCATCGGGTGATGAATTGCAATATGGTACCATGACATTTGTGTTTAAATTCAAACCTTAATAGTAGAATTTCGTTATATTATTCTAATTTTGTCTGCGTAATTTTATCTTTCAAAGGCAACATATAGATAGGTGACGTATCAAGAAACACTCGATTATTTATTTAGTAAACTACCCATGTTTACTAGAATTGGCAGTGCTGCCATTAAGAAGGATTTAACCAACACTATAGCTTTATGCAAAGCATTAAATAATCCGCAAGACAAACTTGTTTGTATCCACGTAGCTGGAACCAACGGAAAAGGCTCTACTAGTCATATGCTAGCTTCCATATTGCAGGAAGCTGGGTATAAAACAGGTTTATATACCTCTCCACATCTCAGTGATTTTAGAGAACGAATTAAGATAAACGGAAAATTAATTCCTGAGCAAAATGTAGTGGACTTTGTGCAACAACATAAAGAGCTATTTGAGCAAATTGAACCTTCCTTTTTTGAGTGGACTGTTGCTCTTTGTTTCGATTATTTTGCTAAAGAAAAAGTAGATATTGCCATTATAGAAACTGGCCTTGGAGGAAGATTAGATTCTACAAATATTATAAAGCCTGTATTAAGCGTAATTACTAATATTGGCTGGGATCATATGGATATGCTAGGTGATACCCTACCCAAAATTGCCTCAGAAAAAGCTGGTATTATAAAGTCAACTATTCCAGTAGTAATTGGCGAATACCAAGAAGAAACCTTTCCTGTTTTTATGGAAAAAGCCAAGCTCGAAAAAAGCGAGATAATTCTCGCCATGCAACATGTAAATGTGTTATATTTCAAAAGCTCGGTTCAGCAAGCGGCCTTTGATGTACAATTTCAATTTGGCTTATATTGGAAAAATGTTTTCTGCGATTTAAATGGATTATACCAAGAGAAAAATATTAGAACGGTTTTGGCCTGCCTTGAACCTATTAGAAAAGCAGGATTTCAATTTACTGAAAAACACGTTAGAAACGCACTAGAATCAGTTAAACGAAATACCGGATTAATGGGCAGATGGCAAATTTTAGGCAAAAACCCAAGTATTATTTGTGATACCGGACACAATGTAAACGGCATCGAGTATGTGGTAAATCAAATTAACATGCAAGAATATCAAAACTTGCACATGGTTATAGGTATGGTAAAAGATAAAGATATCAAAAAAGTACTAGCATTATTACCAAAGAATGCAGAGTACTATTTTACCAAAGCCAATATCCCAAGGGCCTTATCAGAAAACGAACTTCAGCAACAAGCTATAGAATTCTCATTAAAAGGTAAAACCTACCCTAGTGTTGCAGAAGCCTTGGAAGCTGCCCAAAAAAATGCTTCCTCTTACGATTTAATATTCATTGGAGGAAGCACGTTTGTTGTAGCCGAAGTAGTTTAAAATTTGGATTTTATTAAAGCTGCGGCTTTTTTAACCAAAGCCGGACCACCATAAACAAATCCGGTATATACCTGAACCAATGATGCCCCTGCTTTAATTTTTTCTAAGGCAGAATCCGCATCATGTATGCCTCCCACTCCTATTATCGGCATTTTACCATTTGTTTTCTGATGAATATATTGAATGATTTCTGAACTTCTTTTTTGAAGTATTTTTCCACTTAAACCTCCAGTACCAATATTGGCAACGGTTTCGCGGGGAGTTAATAGACCAGATCTTTCAATTGTGGTGTTGGTGGCAACCAACCCTTCAATGCCACTCTCTTGAACAATTTCTACCACATCGTCTATCTGTGATAGAGACAAATCTGGTGCAATTTTTAATAAAATAGGTTTCGCTATTTGGCCTGAACCAACAAATTCTTTTCGTATAGTTATAAGGTGATTTAAAATCTCCAAAAGAGGACCTTTATCTTGCAACTCACGCAAGTTTGGTGTATTTGGAGAACTCACATTTACTACAAAGTAATCTACTAAAGGATAAAGTTTGGTAAAACAGATTCCGTAATCATTTTTAGCCTCCTCATTAGGCGTAACTTTATTTTTACCTATGTTTCCTCCAACAATTAAATTCTTGGGACGAGATTTCAATCTTTCTGCAATTTTATCTACCCCATCATTGTTAAAACCCATACGATTGATTAAACATTCATCCTCTTTCAGCCTAAATAAACGAGGTTTATCATTTCCATCTTGCGGTTTTGGAGTTACGGTTCCAATTTCAATAAAGCCAAAGCCTAGCGAGCCTAAAGCCTTCAAATGAGTAGCATTTTTATCTAATCCTGCAGCTAAACCTACCCTATTCGGAAAATTAATTCCCAAAAATTGGATTGGATCAGACACAAAAAAAATGGATTTGGTGATAGACGAAATAAATGGAATTTTCATTAAACCGCCTAATAAATTGAACGTTAGATGATGTGCTTTCTCTGCTGGAAACAAAAACAGAATGCTGCGAATAATAGAATACAAAATAGATTGATTTTAATTTGTCAAATTTAAGATTGTATCTACGTTTTTCTAAACAAATTAGAAAAAATAGATGTTAGAGAAATAGAAATTTGATAAATAACTATTTAGAATTGTTATAAATAGGCTAAATATGCACAATTGTGAATAGTTTCGTCCTAAGAAATTAAAGAGAACTTTAAATTCGCAACCAAAATAAAAATAAAAAAAAAGAATGAACTGGGTTACTAAAATGTTTTCATCGTCCCTGGGCCAAAAGTTTATTATGGCACTTACGGGTTTGTTTTTGTGCTCCTTCTTAGTAGTGCACATGATTGGAAATCTCCAGCTTTTTAAAGCTGATGATGGTTTAGCATTTAACAAGTATGCTGTATTCATGACCACCAATCCATTAATTAAAGTAACATCTTATTTACTTTATTTCAGTATTTTGTTTCATGCCATCAAGGGTATTTTGTTAGTGGTTAAAAACAACAAAGCCAGACCGGTTAAATATGCGGTACAAAATGGTGCAGCAAATAGCCATTGGACAAGCAGAAGCATGGGATTATTAGGAACTATTATTTTAGTTTTTATTGTAGTTCACATGAAAAACTTCTGGTTTGAATACAAATTTGGTCATGAGATTGGCTTTACTTCATATTACACTAACCTATCTACAGGAGAAACCGGAAGTAAAGAAATGAGTGCAGAATACACTCAATTTAATAAAATTGAAGAAGGCATGACAGCCGATGAAAACGGACAATACAGACTTGTAATCGTTAAAGATTTATACAAGGCAGTTGCTACTCAATTTAAGGAGTGGTACTTAGTAGCTTTATACGTATTGTGTATGTTTGCTGTAGCTTTTCACCTATTTCATGGGTTTAAAAGTGCCTTCCAAAGTTTAGGATTAAATCATTCAAAATATAATGGTTTAATAAACTTTATTGGAGTATGGATATTCTCCATTTTAATTCCGGCGAGCTTTGCGGCTATGCCATTATATTTCTTTTTTAAATAACTATTGAACCAACAGATATGACATCAAAATTAGACTCAAAAATACCTGAAGGAAATTTGGAACAAAAGTGGACCAAATATCGTTCAACCGTACCCTTGGTAAATCCTGCAAACAAGCGTAGTTTAGAAGTTATTGTTGTGGGTTCTGGATTAGCAGGTTCTTCTGCAGCGGCAACCCTAGCTGAATTAGGTTATAAAGTTAAAGTATTTTGTTTTCAAGATTCTGCTAGAAGAGCTCATAGTATTGCAGCTCAGGGTGGTATCAATGCTGCAAAAAACTATCAAAATGATGGCGATTCTACCTATCGTTTATTTTACGATACAATCAAAGGTGGAGATTATAGAGCTCGTGAAGCGAACGTATATAGATTAGCAGAAGTTAGTGCTAACATTATAGATCAAAGTGTTGCTTCTGGTGTTCCTTTTGCCCGCGAATATGGTGGATTATTAAGTAATCGTTCTTTCGGTGGTACTCAAGTTCAAAGAACATTTTACGCTGCTGGTCAAACTGGTCAACAATTGTTATTAGGTGCCTACAGCGGTTTACAAAGACAAGTTGGAACAGGTACAGTAAAAATGTACGCTCGTCATGAAATGTTAGACGTAGTAACCATCGATGGAAAATGTAGAGGTATCATTGCCCGCGATTTAACAACGGGTAAGTTAGAAAGACATTTTGGTCATGCCGTTTTACTTTGTACTGGTGGTTATGGAAACGTGTTTTTCCTTTCGACTAATGCAATGGGATCAAACGTAACTGCTGCTTGGAAAGCACATAAAAAAGGTGCATTGTTCGCTAATCCTTGTTTTACTCAAATTCACCCTACCTGTATTCCTGTATCTGGAGATCATCAATCAAAATTAACGTTGATGAGTGAGTCGTTAAGAAATGATGGTAGAATTTGGGTACCTGCTAAGCTTGAAGACGCGCAAGCCCTGCGTGAAGGTAGGATCAAGCCGAATGATATTAAAGAAGAAGATAGAGATTACTATTTAGAAAGAAGATACCCTGCTTTTGGTAATTTAGTACCAAGAGACGTAGCTTCTAGAGCTGCAAAAGAAAGATGCGATGCTGGATATGGTGTAAACAAAACAGGTGAAGCAGTTTTCTTAGATTTTGCAGCAAATACTATTCGTTATGGTAAAATTGAAGCCAATAAAAAAGGTATTCAAAATGCTACCGATGAGCAAATAGTAACCATGGGTAAGGCTGTAGTAAAAGAGAAATATGGTAATTTATTCGACATGTACGAGCAAATTACCGGTGTTAACCCTTACGAACAACCGATGATGATTTACCCTGCTGTGCATTATACCATGGGTGGTTTATGGGTAGATTATAACTTAATGACTAACATCCCAGGATTGTATGCTTTGGGTGAAGCAAACTTCTCTGATCATGGCGCTAATCGTTTAGGAGCCTCTGCTTTGATGCAAGGCTTAGCTGATGGATATTTTGTAATTCCTTATACCATTGGTGCTTATTTGAGCAAAGAAATCATGACAAAACCTATTTCTACAGATCATGAAGCATTTGTAGAGGCAGAGAAGAATGTTCAAGATACCATAAACAAATTATTAAGTATTAAAGGTTCTAAAACGGTTGACTATTACCACAAAAAACTTGGTTTAATTATTTGGAACCAATGTGGTATGGCCAGAAATGAAGCTGGGTTAAAGAAGGCAATAGAAGATGTAAGAGCCTTGCGAGAAGAATTCTGGAACAATGTTAAAGTTCCTGGTGATGCTAACGGACTAAACCCTGAGCTTGAGAAAGCTGGAAGAGTTGCCGATTTCCTTGAATTAGGTGAATTAATGTGTCTTGATGCTCTTAGCAGAAATGAAAGTTGCGGCGGGCACTTTAGAGAAGAATACCAAACCGAAGAAGGTGAAGCTCTTCGCGACGACGAAAATTACAAGTACGTTGCCGCTTGGGAGTATTTTGCTGGACAAAAATGGGAACTTCACAAAGAGGATTTAGTATACGAAAACATTAAAATTGCTCAAAGAAGTTATAAATAAAGGCCATTAGCTGTTGGCCAATAGCCATTAGCTATAAATACTTTGTAAAAAAATATAAAAAAATTAAAAGCCAAAGGCCAAAAGCTAATGGCTAAAAGCAAAAAAAATATGGAAAAGAATTTAAATCTAAACTTAAAAGTATGGCGTCAGAAAAACGCTAACGATAAAGGTAAATTCGAAGAATATAAAGTAAATAACATTTCTACCGACATGTCGTTCTTAGAAATGTTCGACGTATTAAACGACAAGTTAATTACTGAAGATAAAGACCCAATTGCATTCGATCACGATTGTAGAGAAGGTATTTGTGGTTCTTGCAGCATGTTTATAAATGGTAGACCTCACGGACCAAAACAAGGAGTTACTACTTGTCAGTTACACATGCGTAGTTTTAACGATGGAGATACCATTGTAGTTGAACCTTGGAGAGCATCATCATTTCCAGTAATTAAAGATTTAGTGGTAGATCGTTCTGCTTTCGATAGAATTATTTCAGCTGGAGGTTTTATTTCAGTAAATACGGGTAACGCGCAAGATGCGAACGCTATTCCAATTCCTAAGGAAGATGCAGATGAGGCTTTTGCCGCTGCGGCTTGTATTGGTTGTGGCGCGTGCGTGGCTGCCTGTAAAAATGCATCTGCCATGTTGTTCGTTTCAGCTAAAGTATCTCAATTTGCTCTATTACCGCAAGGTCAGCCAGAAAGACACCAACGTGTTTCTGAGATGGTGGCCCAAATGGATTTAGAAGGATTTGGTGCATGTACGAATACAGGTGCTTGTAGTGCTGAGTGCCCTAAAGGAATATCTCTTACTCACATTGCTCGTATGAATAGAGATTTCTTAGC
>JAKRSG010000275.1 GCA_022402405.1 Bacteroidia bacterium
TCCATTGTTTATATTTTCTGAACCAAATAAATCGAGGAGATTTGAACCAACCATCTTTTAAAAAGGAAGCTAAAAATGGATGCACTTCAATGCTAAAGCCTTTTAAATGGAGGTTTTCTATTAAGTACTTTACATGACTTTCAATATCATCTAAAATACTCACACTCGATTGAATTTCGCCGCTTCCGAGGCAGGTTGGACATTTCTCATTGGTTACCACAGCCATTTCTGGCCTTACACGTTGCCTTGTAATTTGAATTAAACCAAACGGACTCATAGGAAGAATCTTGTGTTTGGCTCTATCAGATTTCATAACCTCCTTTAACTTCTCGTAAACCAATTTACGATTGCCAGCAGTTTTTAAATCTATTAAATCTACAACGATAATACCACCAATATCTCGTAAACGAAGCTGACGAGCAATTTCCTCAACCGCTTCCATGTTTACTTTAAGGGCATTTTCTTCTTGGTTACCTCCTTTACCTGAAGTATTACCACTGTTAACATCAATAACATGTAAAGCTTCGGTATGTTCTATAATTAAATAGCAACCGCCCATGAAGTTAACCTCTTTCCCAAATCCAGTTTTGATTTGTTTCTCGATACCAAAATGCTCAAAAATGGGCATTTTACCTTGGTAGAGTTTAACGATATTTTCAAGTTCTGGAGATTTACTTTTGAGGTATGATTTAATTTTATTGTATAAGAAGTTATCGTTTATTTGAATATTGATATAATCATCATTAACAATATCTCTTACCAAAGTTAAGGTTCTGTCGTTATCGCCGAGCACTTTTTGAGGAGAATTAGCATCCATTAATTGGGTACACAATTCATCCCATTTATTCATCAAATCTTTTAGGTCTTTTTGCAAATCTTCAATGCTTTCACCTTCCGCATTGGTTCTAATAATTACACCAAAATTATCTGGTTTAATAGCATTTACAGCCTCTTTAAGACGCTTGCGCTCTTCTTGTTTAGCAATTTTCTTAGAAATACTAACAGACTTATCAAAAGGCATCATCACCAAGAATCGTCCGGCCAAAGAAAGCTCAGAGGTTAATCTCGGACCTTTATTAGAAATCGGCTCTTTGGTTATCTGAACCAAAACTTGCTGATTTCTCTTTAAAATTTCTGTGATTTTTCCGCCTTTGTTAATGTCTGGTTCAATATGTTCTGAACCAATTCCAAAATGCTTTGGACGACTGCTGCGAAGCATGCGGGTAAATTTTTGGGTCGACTCAAATTGAGGACCAAGGTCGAGGTAGTGCAAAAAGGCATCTTTCTCATGACCAACATCTATGAAGCCTGCGTTTAATCCGGGCATTATTTTGCCAACGGTACCTAAATATATATCACCAACCTGAAAGTTTGAATCTGCTTTCTCGTGATGAAGCTCAACTAGCTTCTTATCTTTAAGTATAGCAATATCTACCCCTCCCGAAGGGCTTGAATTTATTATTAATTCGTAATTCACTGTATAAAAAAAATTGGTTAACAAGCCAAAGACTTGTTAGAATGTGAGGGAGGGAAAAGAGAATAACTTAAGAGCTTAATTTAAAATAGAAAAAGAAGTAAGGAACTTAAACTCACTTCTCTTTCTACCTAAACACTACTTCTTTTTGTGTCTGTTTTTACGAAGACGTTTTTTGCGTTTGTGGGTTGCGATTTTATGACGCTTTCTTTTTTTACCGCTTGGCATGTTAATTAGAATTTTTAAGGTTATTAATTGTGATCTCTATGTTTTTCTTTGCGTTTTCATCAGGTACTAAACCCTTGAATGTTTCAAACGAGCGTATGGCATCCATTTTTCTGCCGAGCTGACTATAAGCTTCGCCCAAATAATAATGGAATTCAGGGTTCATAGGTTGGATACGAACTAAAGTTTCGAATCTACCAACTGCTTTATCAACCTGACCGCTGCGCATGGAAAGCATTCCTAAAGTGTAGTTAGCCTCAACATTGTTAGAATCTCTGCGGGTTACATCTTTTAATAGTTGTACTCCCTTCATGATGTCTAAATCATTTTGGATATAACAAATAGCTAAGGCATTTTTAGCCTCTACATTGTTTTCGTTTAAGGCAGTTACTTTTTCAAAAGCTACAATAGCTTCCTTGCTTGCATAAATCTGCATGGAAGTATCTTCGCAGGTGGCGGCAAATTCGTAAAATTTTAGTCCCGCATTAAACCAAGAATTTTCATCGTTGATTTTTCCTGCAACTTTTGCAAAATAATGTGCGCCTACTAGTTTAAATCCAATAGAATCCCAAGTGTTGGCAATGGCAGCAATTTCGTATATTCTAGCCTCCGGCTTGTTTGCAGCTTCGGTTTGCTCATTAATATACGCCCATGTTTCTGATGAAACAGAGTCTTTAAGAGAACTCAAGTAAGAATCAAAATCAAAACTACGGGGTGCAGAAACTGCCCCCGTAGAAGGTGTAGGTAAAACATCTGGCGTAGATGATTTGTAGTTTAAATAAACCAAAATCCCCACTAAACCAGCGAGTACTCCTATGATAATTATTTGAGCTCTGTTAAATTGCATTAAGCTTCTTTTAAGGCTTGTTTAGCTTCTGCTTCTCTTTTTGCTGCAGTAGTTTTTACTAATTCACTTTTCTTGATTTTCTCAATAAAAGTTTTAGCTGGCTTGAACGCTGGAATGTAATGTTCGTCAATAACCATGGCAGTATTCTTCGAAATGTTACGAGCAATTTTCTTTGCACGTCTTTTAATAATGAATGAACCAAATCCACGGAAGTAAACATTCTTTCCTTCTGTCATGTTGTTACGAACCACTTTGAAAAATGATTCTACAACCTCTTGCACTTGATTTTTTTCTACACCTGTTTTAAGTGAAATCTCCTGGATAATTTCTGCTTTAGTCATTGTTAATCTGTATTATATGATTGAATATTCTGTTTTAATTCCTACACAAACTTCGCTGTAAGGGGTTGCAAATGTATGAATTAGAACTATAAATTCCCTTTTTTTTTATAAAATATTTCAATTTTCTTGCAAAACTTTATGAACAACCAACAAAATCTACTGGTTTGGTACCAAGAAAATAAACGCGATTTGCCTTGGCGAAACACTCAAAATCCCTATCATATATGGATTTCTGAGGTTATTTTACAGCAAACCAGAGTGGCGCAAGGACTTCCTTATTTTTTAAGGTTTATGGAAAAATTTCCGGATGTTTTTTCTATGGCCAATGCTCCAGAAGATGAAATTCTAAAACTTTGGCAAGGATTAGGCTACTATTCTCGAGCCCGAAATATGCATTCAAGTGCCAAATTAATAGCGGAAGTGCATCAGGGTGTTTTTCCAAATACATTTAATCAACTAGTAAAACTCAAGGGTATTGGTCCGTACACAGCCGCCGCCATTGCCAGCTTCGCTTTTAAAGAGCCTGTTGCCGTGGTAGATGGCAATGTAGCTAGAGTATTGTCGAGGTTCTATGCCTTAGAAACTGCATTCCAAACTCCTGCTGGTAAAAAACTATTTTCGGAGCTGGCGCAGGAGTTTCTTAATAAAAGTGAGCCCGATATGCACAATCAAGCTATTATGGAGTTAGGAGCGCTGGTTTGTACTCCTACCAATCCAAATTGCTTAATTTGTCCGCTACAATCCAATTGCCTTGCCTTTATTCAACAAAAACAAAGTCAGTTCCCAGTTCGAATTACAAAAAATCCTCCTAAAAAGAGATATATCGCCTACTTTCATTTTGAATCAAATGGCAAAACTGCCTTGTTTAAGCGACCAAAAGGTGGAATCTGGCAACATCTTTACGATTTTCCTTACCTCGAATCTGAGTTTCCTCTTACAGATGAGGATTGGTTCAGCCAAGCGCACCTAAAAAATTGGTTCGAACCAAAACAAGCTGTGACAAAAGTTTTGGAGAAAAAGCATGTTTTATCGCACCAACATTTATATGTTAGTTTTTATTTGGTTCAGACCGAAAAAATAAAAGAACTACAATTTGGAGAGTTCTGGAAAGCCAATGAAGAACTACACCAATTAGGTATTCCAAGATTATTGGATAGCTATTTTGAAAAATTAAAGGAAATTTATCCTGAGCTTATTTCTTAAACACTTTCTTATCTTTGGTGAATAATTATGTCGTTAAACAAAGTAATGCTTATTGGCCATTTAGGGCAAGATCCTAAGGTTAAATATCTCGAAAACAATAGGGTAGTAGCTAACTTTTCTGTGGCTACCAACGAATCTTACATAGATAAAAACGGGGAACGAAAAACGGATACAGAGTGGCATCAAATTGAGGCTTGGGATCAGATTGCAAAGAATATTGACCAACTTATTTTAAAAGGTAAATTTCTAAAGGGTACTCAGGTTTATGTGGAGGGGAAAATTAGAAGTGAAAATTATAGGGATAAGTCTGGAATTGAGTACCCTGTAAAAAAAATTAAAGCGCTAACTATTCAGATATTATAATTCAGTTTCTAAGGCTTAGTTAACAATTATTGACACTTGTGAATTGATTTTTTTTCGTTTTTTGTTGCCTTTGATTACTTTTGCTTCATAACCAATGTTTTTAAAATAATGGACGAACCTCCTTCCAGTACTATACTGCTTCAGTTTTTTAATACGCATCTTAGCACATCAGATGCTATTGGAGTTTTATTATACCTGCTTTGTTTGTGCGTGTTAATTTTTTTATCAGCAGCTTTTTCTGGTTCCGAAAACGCTTTATTCTCTTTGAATAAAATTCAGTTAGATGGCCTAGTAGAAAATCCAGGCGCACGAGCTAATGCTATTCATTTTCTGATGCGATATCCGAAAAAATTATTAGCAACCATTCTTATTGCCAATACATTTGTGAATATTGCTATTGTTTTGTTGTCAACTTTACTTTTTGCGATCTTATTCAATTTTCAAGCATATCCTTTACTTGGTTTTTTTATAGAGGTAGTAATCGTAACTTTCTTAATCGTTTTATTTGGAGAGGTTATTCCTAAAATCTATTCGTTTCAAAACAATGTAAAAATTGCTCAAAAATTAGCAGTGCCTCTATTATATACCTATAAGTTATTTCAACCTATGGTTTATGTGTTAGAGAGTAGTACCAATTTAATAGATAAACGAATTACCAAACGCGGACATATTTTATCGGTTGATGAGTTAACTCATGCTATCGAAATAACCTCTGAAAAAGATGCTCCCAAACAAGAAAAAAACATACTTAAAAGTGTGGTAAATTTCGGTAATACCAACGTTAAGCAGATAATGCGACAAAGGCCGGATATAATAGGAGTAGATGCAGAATTGAACTTCAAACAGCTTATGGATGTTATTATTGATTCTGGATATAGTAGGGTGCCAGTGTTCGAAGAAAATCTAGACAATATAAAAGGAATTTTATTTACTAAAGATCTTTTACCTCATCTAAATGCTCACGAAAATTTTAATTGGTTACAGTTAATTAGGCCGGCTTACTTTATTCCAGAGAGTAAAAAAATAGACGACTTACTTAAAGAATTTCAAACGAAACGCATGCATTTAGCTATTGTTGCCGACGAATTTGGTGGCACCAGCGGTTTAGTGAGCATGGAAGATATTATGGAGGAAATCTTTGGTGAAATTCAGGATGAGTTTGATGAAGATGAACATGTTTACACGCGTATAAACAATTATACATTTGTGTTTGAAGGAAAAATGCTCATAAACGATATGTGCAAATACATGGATGTAACTCCTGCGGTATTTGATGAGGTAAGAAATGATGCGGAAACCATCGGTGGAATGCTTCTTGAAATTAATTCTTATCTACCTAAATTGGGTCAGGAAATAAAATATAAAAATTATACTTTTAAGATTGAGTCGGTAGACACCCGCAAAATAAAAAGGGTAAAGGTAAGTTTTGAACCCAAATAATATGGTAAAATACGTAATTGGTTTTTCAATAATACTATCATTGATAGCTTCGTGTAGCTCTGATAATCAAACCACTCCTCGTCCGCGTGGCTACCAAAGAATAGAGTATCCCGAGAAGGTGTACGATAGGTATTACATGCGCGATTGTCATTACAGTTTTGAGCTTCCTTCATACGCCTATGTTAAACCTGATCCATATCCTGCTGCCGAAGAATGTTGGTACAATGTATATTATAAACCTTTTGGTGCCACGCTTCATTTAAGCTATAGAAGAGTAAAGAACAGAGACGATTTGTTTAAGATGTTTAACGACTCAAGAGAAATGGTGTTTAAACATGTTATGCGTGCCGATCAAATCGTGGAAAATTATATTAATAATCCTGCTTTTCATGGTATTTATTACGAATTAGATGGAAGCACAGCAACCAATGCTCAGTTTTATGTTACAGATAGCACACAGCATTTTTTGAGGGGTTCTTTGTACTTTAATACGCGCACCAATCAAGATTCTATAGCACCTGTATTAAGGTTTTTAAAAGCAGACATGCTTCATTTATTGCAAACGCTTAATTGGGAAAAATAAGTTTTATCGAAGTATGGTAAAGTTTCCTTTTCTGGTGTAACTACTGCCATCCCAACCCGTATAAGTAACTATATAAAAGTACACTTCATTTTCAACTTCAACTTTTTTGTAGGTTCCGTTAAAGCTTTCTTTTTTGTTTTTGCTTTCAAATATCCGTTCGCCCCATCTGTTATAAATCTGTATGTAGTAATCTTTCACAAATACTGGCACTGTTTGAAAATTATCGTTTAAGCCATCATTATTCTCTGTATAGGCGTTTGGTATATGCAGTAAAGGTGATTGAACCAAATCTATAGTATTGGATCTGCTTTTTTGGTTATTCCCAAAAGTGCTTTCATAGGCCTCGATAGTATATTGGTATAATCCGTTATCATAGTTTAATTTATCGTCAATAGCCATTAAAGTTTTATCAGACTTGCTACCAAAAAGCTGCTCTTGATAAATACCTGGCTCTGTCTTTAGTATTTCATATCTATTTGTGCCTTGCATCCAATAATCGTATGGCAGCCAATTAAACTTATTGATAAATGGCTCTACGCTTCCTTTTAAGAGTATGGTACAAGCTTCTTTGTTTATTACACTTTCGTTTCCACATAAATCTATGTTCACAATTTTATAACAATAACTTTGCTCATCTACCTTCACATCCTGATCTGTAATTTGTGTATCTAATACGTTATTCAGGCTAGCTAATAATTCATATCTACTCGAAAATCTTCCTTCTTTTTTCCATACTTCATATCTCCAAAAGCTATCTGCCTGAGCTTGCTCCCAAACGAGGTTTATTTCTTTGTCGTCTACCACTGTTGCTGTGTATATCAATAGGTCTGGGGCAGGAGTGTCTTTGCCTTGAACACAAGCTTTAACGCTCGTATCGCCCCAATATCCACAGAAATCTTTACTAGTAAGTGAATAGCAAACTTTCTTTGTTTCGTCTATGGTAATATTATCAAATACGCTGGTTTGATTTAAACTCGTTAACTTAATCGAATTATCAATTACGTTGTTTACATACCTTATCAACCATAATTCTTGGGTAAGGGCTCTGGCATTAAAGGCGCTCCACTCAAGTAATACAGTGTCTGAGTTAAACTTTTTTGGACAAAAAATACTCGGACTTTTAGCTTGTATCATTGGGATAACAATAATTTTTATGCGCTTTAAAGCTTGTCTAAAGTTGGGACAATTATTGTCTCTTACTTGTATCAAAAGTTCTAACGTGTCTGAACCGATAAACTCGCAACCTGGAATCCATTTTATTCCTGCAAAACCAAGTCCAACGCCATTTACGAAGCTTAATGTGCCAATGTTTTTATCTACAAAATCACCGCTTAGTTTTATAAACAATGAATCTAATGGGTTTTTAGATCGAATAAAAAAACTTCCATTAAAGGTATCAAATGCATGTATCACAAAGAACTCATCTTCTATTCCATCAAAATATTGGGTAGTGTCGTTCTCGTTTTCTGGTAAGCTGCAAATAAATCTTGATGTATCACCGGGTAATCTGCAAGAGTTTTGTGTAAACAACATAAAACAGTAGTTTTCTGTTAAATTATCTGCTGCTTTTATATCAATATAGGTGGTGGCATTTTGATTTAATAAAGAGTCAAATGGCTCAAATGAACCAGTAGATTTCTTTCGTAGTATTTGGTATTGCAAGAAATCTGAGCTTGGGTTGTTGTTTACCCATTTTAGTTCTAGTGTAGTATCGTTTAAAATCTTTATGCACTCGGGGTAGGGCGGTGGTATTGGATCAGACAGTAATAGAATTTTTATTCTGGCGGTAGTTTCATTGCTAACCGGACAAGCATTGTCGGTTATTCTTACCTCTACAAGGAAGGTATCTTTACCATAATCCTCGCATCGGGTATTCCATAATAATTCTGCACGAATTAATCCGGGTAAATCTTGAAGAATATTAATCTTAGCAGAATTCGCAGTGCTATCTATGATGGCACTATTAACAGTTACGCTGAGTTTATCTCCGCCTGCATCTGTAATATTAAATGGATAGGATAATGGCTGTCCGGCATAAACTCTAAGCAGAGTGTCGCGCATTACTGGCGGACTAACATACGTGCGCATATCGAATTTAAACATACCTAAATTACAACCACCAATATCTGTGTTAAAAGCTCGCTTACCCGGATTGGTTCTAGAGTAGGCATTCGATGTGGTTGGAAAATCGTTCAGTCCACCGCAACCTGCGCACGCTGCTTGATATACAATGCCAGATTTATCAAAATGGCTGGTACCACCATCAACATGTTCCTGACTTTGTCCGCCTCCATAAAAGCTAGCATAAAGTAAGTTTTCGAAATTGGGACTAAGTACCATCAGATAAAAATCTGAACCATCTGTTGTTTTTTGGAAAGCATCTGCCGTGGTTGGCATTCCAAAAACATTATCTACACCATTATGATAAGATTGATTGCTACCACCGCCCCAGCCACTAACGTATACACGACCGCAATTATCTACCAAGAAAGCTGATGGGGATAAGCCAGGTTGAGTTCA
>JAKRSG010000276.1 GCA_022402405.1 Bacteroidia bacterium
GGATAAACCCAAAGAAGCTACCAAGCAAGTGGCATTTGCCTTATAATGGCGGCGACTTTAAATTAAAATTCAACTTATCTTTAACCTCCTTTAAGCATGTTGGGATATTTCCAGAGCAGGCCGCTAATTGGGATTACATACACAACAAATTAAAAGGCATGTCTGAACCAAAGTTCTTAAACCTATTTGCCTACACAGGTGGAGCCAGTATTGCGGCTAAAGCCGCTGGTGCAGATGTAACGCATGTAGACTCGGTAAAGCAAGTTATAAGCTGGAGTAAAGAAAACATGGAAGCATCTAAGTTAGACAATATTCGTTGGGTGGTAGAAGATGCCATGAAGTTTGTAAAACGCGAAGTAAAAAGAGGTAAAATTTACCAAGGTATAATATTAGATCCTCCTGCTTATGGCATTGGCGCAAACGGCGAAAGATGGCAATTAGAAGACAGCATAAATGAGCTGTTAAAAGACATTTCTTTATTGCTTGACCCAAAAGAACACTTCTTAATATTGAACGTTTATTCTATGGGATTAAGCGCTTTGTTGGTTCAGAATTTGGTTCAGCAAAACTTTAAACACTGCCAAAATTTAGAGAACGGCGAGTTGTATTTGCAAGCACAATCGGGTATAAAATTACCTTTAGGAATCTTGTCTAGATTTCATCATAAAGGTTAATTTCTCCTAGATAAAATCATAAAAAAAGGGGCTGATAAATTTATCCGCCCCTTTTTTTTATACCTTATATTTCTTCTTAATCTGAAAGAAATAACTTCTACTAATTTCGAAAGGTTTTTCTATGCCTTTTAAGAACAAACGACCTGTGTCGTTGGTCCATTTTTCTATTTTAGCAACATTTAACAAATTAACGATAGTAGAACGATGAATTTGAATAAACACATCTTCTGGCAATCTACTATCCCAATTTTTGATAGAATTGTAAGTAATACTTAGCTTGCCATCGTTCATGTATATTTTGGTATAGTTACCAAATGCTTCGATATAGTTTATGTCTTGAATTTTTATGAAGGTTAACTTGCTATCGAAGTTTAACAAGATAATTTGATCTGGCTTGAAACGCTCTTCATTTTCCATATCAAAACCATCTCCACCGGTAGGTTTTTCTTGATCTTCGTTTAGCTCAATAACTCTATCAATAGCCTTCTTTAAACGATCGGCACTAATAGGTTTCATGATATAATCTACCGCATTTAGTTCAAATGCTTTAATAGCAAAATCTGGATGAGATGTAATGAAAATAATCTTTGGCTCACAATTGATTTCGTTTAACAAATCAATAGAAGTTAAGCCATTTAAATCAATGTCTAAGAACACTAAATCAGGTTTTACATCATTGATTACTTTCCTTGCAGATTCGTAATCTGAAGCTTCTCCAACAATTTCTATATGAGGAAATCCATCCAATACCTTTTTTAATGTAGCTCTCATAAAATCTACATCATCAACTACTACGGATTTAATCGTTTCTTTCGCCATATTTAATTGTCCAGTTTTTTTAGGTTCTGCTTTTATATTAGCCATATATTGCTTATCCTATTTATTGCAAAAAAATACATATCCCACAATTAAACTAATTTATCATTTCAGGAAAATATAACAGTTTAATTTTCAGAGTATTAATATTTATTTTTTAGTGATTTATTTTTAATTCTCCTCGTTGTTTTTGTCGTTAGAACTCGACACTTCTGGTCGCATTTGCGGGAAGAATAAAACATCCTGAATAGAAACTTGGTTGGTCATAAGCATTGCTAAACGATCTATACCAATCCCGATACCGGCTGTTGGTGGCATTCCATATTCTAATGCACGAAGGAAATCATGATCTATAAACATCGCTTCATCATCGCCTCTTTCCATTAGTTTCACTTGTTCTTCAAACCTTGCTCTTTGATCAATTGGGTCGTTTAACTCGGTATAGGCATTGGCAATTTCTTTTCCATTTACCATTAACTCAAATCGCTCTACTAAACCTTCTTTGCTGCGGTGTTTTTTGGTAAGCGGACTCATTTCAACCGGATAATCGATGATGAAAGTAGGCTGTATAAAATTGCCCTCACACTTCTCACTAAATATCTCGTCTATGAGTTTACCCTTTCCAATAGTTGGCGAAACCTCTATATGTAATTTTTTACATACTTCTCTTAGTTCCGCTTCCTCCATTTTACTTACATCAAAACCAGTATATTCTAAGATAGCATCAAAGATAGAGATACGCTTAAACGGAGCTTTAAATTGCAAAGTATTTTCGCCCATTTGCACTTCAGTGGTACCATGTAAATCTAGGGCTACTTTCTCAAGCATTTTTTCGGTAAAGTCCATCATCCAATAATAATCTTTGTAGGCCACGTAAAATTCTAAGATGGTAAACTCTGGATTATGCGTTCTATCCATACCCTCATTTCTAAAGTTTCTACTAAACTCGTACACCCAATCAAAACCACCTACAATTAAACGCTTTAAGTAAAGTTCGTTGGCAATACGCAAATAGAAAGGCACATCTAAAGCATTGTGGTGCGTAATAAACGGCTTAGCTGCTGCACCACCCGGAATATTTTGCAATACGGGTGTGTCTACTTCCAATGCACCATGTGCATTTAAAAAATCGCGAATAGAACGAATCATTTGCGAGCGCTTTAAGAACGTATCTTTTACATGCGGGTTTACAATTAAATCGGCATAACGCTGACGGTATCTAAACTCCGGATCCGTAACGGCATCAAAAGTTTCGCCCTCTTTCTCTTTTACAATTGGAAGCGGATGTAATGCTTTAGATAACAAGGTAAACGACTTAGCATGAATGGAGGTTTCTCCTGTTTTGGTAGTAAAAACATACCCCTTAATTCCAATAATATCGCCAATATCTAATAGCTTCTTAAAAACTACATCGTATAAGGTTTTATCTTCGCCTTCACAAATATCATCACGTCTAACGTATACCTGAATCTTACCAGCATCATCCTGTATAACCGCAAAATTGGCTTTACCCATATCTCTCACGCTCATAATTCTGCCAGCAATACTTATTTCTTTCCAACGCACATCTTCGGTGCTACTAGGGTATTCTTGCTTTATTGTTACCGAGTTGGTATTTACCTCAAACAACTCTGGCGGATAAGCATTGATACCTAATTGGTTCAACTCTACTAATTTTTGTCTACGGATTCTTTCCGGCTCACTTAAATGCTGATTATTTTCCATACAAGGTGGCAAAATTAGCATTTCTTTGTTAGGTATAAAATTAATTTCGGGCTGAACCTAAACAAAAAAAGCAGCCTTGTGATAAAGCTGCTTATTCTGATTATATTTTTACCACTTACGGTTTCACATAAATCTTAGAGGCGTCTCTGTAATTTGGTAAATTCTTGTACCAATCGGCACTTAAATTCCCACCGCTTTGAACCCATTCAGCAAACTTTTTGTGAGCAGATATAATTTGAATTTTCTCGTATGGATAATCAAATTTTTCTGGAGTAGAAATCGCAAATGGCAAACCTGTGGCTGTTTTGTAATAATATCCATTGGCCAGATTGGTTGCATCTGCATTGGTTCCTAATACGCTTGTGTTTACTAAACTAGTAGGTAGTTGTCCAGGTAAATGAACCTCGTAACCTCTTCCTTTTCCGGGTTCATCTATAAAGATAAACGGATTAAAAGTACCCACATTAGCTGCTACGGCTGTGTTTAAAGTTAAGCGAGCAAACAAAGTATCGGTTTCTACATATGAGGCATTTTCTAATGTGTTATAGGTAGAAATTAATGCCTTAGAATTTGAAAACACATTCAAAATAGCGGCCGTGCTTGCGGCTTCTAACCCTATCACATTGCTTCCAGAATTTAAAGTAACATTGCTACGATTAAAAGGGAAAGCCACCGAGAATGCATTTTTAAATACACCACCTGCCGCACGCAATTTATACTTTGCGTTTAAGTCTTTTATTTGGTTCAGACCATTGGTAACGGCATGGTATTGAAAATCTACTACTACATCATTTAAATCGTAATCTCCTTTGCTTGGCCATAAGTCTTCGAATGCAACAGAAGCCATGGTAGTAGCAGATGGATAATATACATTAAATGCACGTGCTGGGTCTGTTGGGTATTCATCATATTCATCGTTAACACCATCTTCGTCTATATCACGACTAGGAGTAGTTGGAATCATATCTTCTTTAACAATGGCCTCAACAGGGTTGGCGCTGGCATAAATAATTACATCGTTAAAATCGTCGTCGCTATTATTATCTCTGCGCAAATCTTCGAAACCAATTAAGAAACGCTGAGTAGGATTATCATATAATAAAACCACATGCTCTTTTTTAGCAGGGTCTGTTTCTGGGTTCATAGAGCGAATAGAGGTATAAAATCCATTTCCACCTGTAACGGTAGTTCCATTCCAACCATCGGCAGCAATAGCAAAGCCAATGGCTGTATCGGCACCAAATCTTCCTAAATATACTTTATTACCTGTTTGTAATGCTCCACTGCTACCACTATAAGAGGCATTCGGGAATATAGCAATAAAAGAATCTACTTGCGATACCGTGGTTGGCTTGTTATTTTTATTGTACACAAAATAGAATAAACCATTTCTGTAGCCTGCACCTTCGTGAACAAAAGTTACCCAAACATCGCATTGAGAATCCAAAATTAAGTTACGTTCTACGCTGCTGCTAAGGTAATTCGGACGATACTCTGGTACAGGTTGGCGCTCTGGCAACGACGCATTAACATCATCTAAGAACGTTTGCGAAACCACATCATTGGGTGTAACCAAGTAGTTTGGTTTGCCAGCATTAGAACCTGTTGTAAAGGTTCCTAATCTAAATGAATATTTGCTAGGGTTTTTACCTAAAGTAGGATATGTTCTGATATCGTTAACACCAGCTGTTCTAATCATTTGAGGATTTTTACCACCTATAACACTGATAATTTTCCCCGCAGAAACACTGGCTAATACATTGTTTGGAAGTCCGATATAATCTGTATTTATAACCACTTCTTTAATAGCAGTAGGTATCTCAAAATCTTGATTTAAAATACCATTTGCATCTGTACTACCCGTATAAATAATTTTACCCCCTTCTTCTGGAGTGGCAGTCATAATATCTACACGAATTCCTTTTAAAGGCTTATCTTCATTAGTTAAAAGAGTAATATGTGTATTGGCTAAAATAGACGACTGAAAATTGAAACCATCCGGAACTTTCAACATATTCATGTCTGTAACATCCGTAATGGGGGTCTCTGGATTTTGTTCTTTTAATTCTTTTTTACATGCTCCAAAAGCAAGTAATAAGGAAGCGATAGCTAAGATGTTTTTCATTTTTTTGTTTATTTTATTGTTTCCAAACGAAATACCAAAAATATAATTTACTATAAATCAGATTTTTCTATTTTTAAAACAATTCCATTTTAACACAAATGAAATACATTTTTCCCTTTTATGGACAAAAAAATATTATTTAACACTCGTTTTCAATCGCCATAAATTTGTTTTAGCCTTTTGGTGCAAGCTACTTTCATAATCTACGCCCGAGTATGAAGACACCTGCTCATAATAACTTTTAGCAAGAGAAGCGTAATTTAGGTTTTCGTAAATTAAACCCAGTTGCAAACAAGTGTTGGGCAATAAATAACTCTTCACCCCTTTTCCTTGCTCTAAACAGTTGTTAAAATACTGAATAGCCTCCGAAGTTTTTTTCATTTCTTGGTATACTCTACCTAAGCGATATTGGTATTCTAGCGACTGAAAGCTACTTTTAAGATCTGCTTTTTGTATAGACTTTAACTTAGCCAATGCTTTTTCATTGTAACCACCATCAAAGAGCAAGCGGGCTTGTAAAAGTGATGTATTAGGGTAAATACCTTTTGCTAAATCGGCATTAACCAATTTTAGTTCGGAGCCTGCATCTTTGGTATTTTTTTGCATTAAATCGTGGTAGATTAGAAATTTGGTGGTATCGCCATCTAGCCATGCCAACCATGATAGTTTCTGATAAGCATCTTTAATAGAGTTCTTGGTTTTACTAAAGGTAATATACTTTTTATACCAAATAGCCGCGTCTTGATCCAACTGATGTAAAAGCAAATCGCCCATGATATAATCTAAAAACGTAATATGAATATAGGCTTCTCCTGTTGGTCTGGCACGCAAGGTTTTGATCGCTAAATCTGTTTCTCCTGTTTTGGCAGCGATATAGGTTTTAACATAACATTGCATGAGATTAGAAGTATATTCTTTGGCAAATGGCGTGTAAAATGTTAAAGCCGCATTATGATCTTTCCCAAAGTTTAATTGAATCAAAGCATAGATGATGCTTGCTTGTTGCTTTTCTATGAGAGGTTCGTTGGCAGAAGATTGAATATAATTTTTAAGTATGGCCAATCCACCATTAAAATCACCTTCCAATCCAACTGCATGCAATATCCAATTATACTGCGGAGGGAAACTTCCAAGCAGAGCCATTAAGGTTCCTAGTTCCTTTTTATGACCCAAAAACTGAGGGAATTTTTTCTCATTGATATTAGCCTCTTGAAAGGCCGTTCTAAAATCCCAAGCTGCCGCCAAATATTCATTAAAAGCGCCCTTAACAAATGCGGCTTGCAGGCGAATACTCGATTTATAAAATAACTTATAAGGAGAAGATTCGGGCAATAACTCAACTTGTTTAAGCGAAAGCTGATTTTGTTTTTCAAAAGCAGGTAACAAGGTTTTATCGTATTGCACCATGATGTTAAAAAACTCAGCATAATGATAAAGATAATGAGCCGTGGCATTTTGCGGGTTTCCCTTTATTTCTTTAGCAATTATTTGTTTGGCCTGAACCAACCTAAGAGAAGCCATATGCTGCATTGCTTCGTTTAGAGCAGGGGTATATTCTACCTTTGTTATGGCACTCGAGTTGAATGAAATTCCAAGCAGCAGATACAACAGCAAAAAGACAGTAAAGTGTTTGTGATTGGCTAATTTCATGGGGTAAAAATACGTATACATAGCAGATCAAACAAAAAGATTTTTCGCTCCACTTCGTTGCGCTCAAAATGATGACAATATTTTTAGGTGTAAAGGCGAGGTTGCTGTTCATTCCGCCCGCAGGGAGGAATCTAATACCATCCTCTAGCTTGAGTTTAATGCAAGCAAACACAATCCATGGGCAAGCTAAAATTTCAACTCATACAACACAAAAAAGCCGCCCGAGGGCGGCTTTAAATTAAATATGTGATTCGCTTGAAACTTCTTCTGCTAATAAAGCATCTGTTAAGACCCTTCCGCAGTTTTCGCAAACGATGATTTTCTTTCTTTGTTTGATATCGCTTTGTCTTTGTGGTGGAATTCCAGCGAAACATCCACTGCAACTTTCGCGCTCAATAGTGGCTACTCCAATTCCGTTCTTTACACTCTTGCGAATTCTGTCGTATGAATGAACCAAACGCTCATCGGCAATTTTAACCGCCTCTGCTCTCACTTGTAATAAAGCATCTTCTTCTTTTTGCGTTTCGGCAACTATCGTATCCAATTCTGCTTTCTTATTGTTCAAATCTTGCGTTCTACCTTCTAATTCTTTTTGAAGTGTGTCTATTGCAATTTTCTTTTGTTCAATATCAAACTGAGTATTCTTGATGCGCTTTTCTAACGCTTGTTGCTCCAATCCTTGAATCTCGATTTCTTTGTTTAAAGCATCAAACTCTCTATTATTCTTTACGTTTTCGAGTTGCTTCTCGTATTTCTTTACCAAAGCTTTAGCATCGGCAATTTTGCCTTTATTCACGTTAATTACGTCCTCTAACTTCTTAACGTCGGCCATTAAATTGTTTAATCTGGTTTGCTGACCAATAATTTCGTCTTCTAAATCGCTAACCTCCATAGGTAATTCGCCACGAATAGCGGTTAATTTGCCAATTTTAGAGTCGATTAACTGAAGCTTATATAAAGCTTTTAATTTTTGTTCAATGCTGGTTTCTGTAGCGCCTGCCATATTTTATGAATAATAATTTACCGGATTCGTATTAGTTTTTGATAAAAGGATTGCAAAAGTAGGAAATTTTTTGAGAATCAACTCATAAATTAATGATTTTGTAAATTTTTCGCTCTCATAATGACCAATATCGGCTATCATAAGCCTATTTTCGGCATCAAAAAATTCGTGATATTTAAAATCGGCACTCACAAATGCATCCGCACCAGAGGCTATGGCCTGTTTTAACAAAAAGCTACCCGCGCCACCACAAACTGCCACACGCTCAATCTTTTTGCCGCTTACCTCGGTGTATCTGATACTGCTCAGTTCCATTTTTTCTTTTAGCATAGCCAAAAACTCAGTTGGTTCCATAGCCCTCTCCAATTGTCCAATTAGGCCTGAACCAATCTCTTGATTCTCGTTTACCAGCGAAAAAATATCGTAGGCCACTTCTTCGTAGGGATGCACTTCAAAAAGTGTTTGAACCAATTTATGTCGTAAATAACTCGGAAATACCACCTCAACTTTAGCCTCTGCTTCTGTATGAACCTCTCCCATTTGCCCCACAAAGGGATTAGCCCCCTCAAGTGCCTTAAAAGTACCCTCGCCATTTACTCTAAACGAGCAATGACTGTAATTTCCAATCTTACCGGCACCTACATTAAACAAAGCGTCCAGCACTTGCTTAACTTGCGCATGCGGAACGTAGGTCTGCAATTTCGATAAAGTGGCGCTTTTGGGCTGTAAAATACGGGTTTGGTTCAGACCGAGCCTAAGCGCTATTTGGTGGTTTACGCCATTTTTAACATTGTCTAAATTGGTATGAATAGCGTAAATGGCAATATTGTGTTGAATAGCCAAAATAACGGTACGCTCAATATAATTGCTACCGTTGAGCTTTTTTAGTCCGCTAAAAATGATGGGATGATGCGCAATAATGAGGTTTCAACCCAATTCTATGGCCTCTTTAACAACAGCCTCGGTGCAAT
>JAKRSG010000277.1 GCA_022402405.1 Bacteroidia bacterium
CAGAAGATTGGTGCACTGCAGGTTTTGGTTCAGGCTGCTTAACATTTAATCTTACTCCTTATGTGGGAAACCCCAATATTAGGGTAAGAATTGAGCAAAAATCAAATGCAGGTAATAATTTGTTTGTTGATAATATCCAAATTACGGGAACACCTCTTGCTCCCAAGGCAAATTTATATTCATTAACCAAAACTGTTTGTGTAGGCGATGATGTATTGCTGATGGATTCTAGCTTAAATAATCCTACTTCTTACTTCTGGGAAGTGCCAGATGCGGTAACATCTATTTATACTACTAAAAATCCAATTGTTAGTTTTACAAGTCCAGGATTAAAAACCATCAAGTTAAAAGTTACTAACCAATCTGGCTCAGATTCTATAGAAAAAGTGAATTATATTAACGTATTGCCTTCGCCACAAGTACCAGTGGTTTCATCTAGTAAAGGAGATATTTTATGCGATGGAGATAGCACTACCATCAGTACAGATGCCAGCTCTAATTTTATTTGGTTCAAGAATAATTTGCAGTTTAATATGACCCAGACAAGCTTCATACAGAAAGAAGAGGCCGAGTTTTTTGTTAGGGTGTCGGGTACCAATGGATGTAGAATTAAATCTAATCTGCTAAAAATAGAAACTGGATTAACCCCTCCTAAACCAACAATAACAAAAGATTTAACTGGTACAGCCTTCTGTGAAGGAGGATCGTTTAACTTAAGTTCAAGTGCAGCAAGTAACAATCAATGGTATGTAAACGATACCATAATGCTAAACCAAAACAATAAGGTATACTCAGGAAATGAAGCAGGTACTTACAAAGTTAAAGTAAGTGACAAGGGTTGTTTTGCATTCTCTGATGAGTTGGCGATTACAAAGCTTCCTAGGCCAGTTACCTCAGCTATTAGTGGCGCTAATTATGCTATAAAGGGTGATACAGCCAGGTTCTCTGTAACGGGAGGCATGACAGGTTCTACATTTAATTGGACTTTAACATCTGGTTCGGTACAATCTGGCTCAGGAACCAATAGCGTGCTTATTAAATTTACAACTGCAGCTACTTCTACTGTAAACGTTCAAGAAAACGCGAGTAATGGATGTAAAGGAGAATTAAAATCATTGCAGGTAAACTTAGTTAACACGTCTATTAGCGAATTAGAAAATGGTTTAAAACTAAATGTATACCCTAATCCTGCTAAAGAGAATTTGAATATACAAATGTTCGATAGTGAAGATGATATTTTGATACAGGTAATGGATGTGTTAGGTAGAAATATTTATTCTACTACACTACAAGAGGCAAGTAACAAAGTGTTTCAATTTGATATAAATAATTTTGCCAATGGATTATATATTTTGCATATTTCACAAGGAGAAAAATCTGCTTTGGTACATTTTGTAAAAGAATAATTTATATAAATTTCCTCTTATGAAATCCTTGTTTAGCTTGACTAAACAAGGATTTTTTTATTTCCACTAAATGTCGGTTTTTTGAGTTTTTTTGGGTGAATATGGAGCATGGATAATGCTAACTTGCGTAACATGTCTCTTAAAATTTTACATATAGATGATGATGAGGCCGACCATTATCTTTTGAAACGCTTTCTTCAGGACAATTTCTCTGATAATGAAGTGTTTTGGGTTAAAAATAAGGGCGATTTTGCGAATAAAATTCCTCACAACTTTGAGCCAAACATCATAATTCTTGATTATATTTTTAATGGGTTTACTGCAATAGACATTATACCTTTAATTAAAATAAAATTTAAAGAAACTCCTCTTATTTTACTAACTGCATTTGAAGGACCAGACATAAAACAAGAGCTTGTAAAATTTGGAATACAAGAAATTTTCTTCAAAAAAGAATTATCGGTTTTTGGGAAATTTATGGAAACGTATTTGCCAAAAAGGGATAAAAAAACAAAGGAATTTGATACTCTTTTAGGAAATAAAATTCCTGAGTTAAATAGTATTTCACAGAAGCAAAACTTACTTCGACGATTAAAGCGAAGGTTAATATTTCAGATTCCATTGCCTATATTGGTTTTAGACCACCTTTATGAAACCACTACATTTAATAAGATATTTCTAGACTATTTTAAAAATCATATAAGCTCTGTTTCTAGATTTAATTTCAAAGAATTTATAGGTGAAAAGGAACTTAGAAAGATTCGTTCATTTTTTGAGAAGTCGAAATTAACCCAAGAAGAACCTGTACATTTTTCCTTTCAATTTGAGAGTGATAAATCATTGACCTTTACTATTTCTGTACAATTTTTAAAAGTTGGAGAAGGCTACTATTTATTGACCTTTAAGCCAGAAACTAATCAATTTTCACCTCAACATATTAAGGTTCAAAATGCACTTAAATTAGCAGAAAACAAAAATTTCCTTACGCCTTTGGTTTCTTTTCATTCAAGCCCGGTAATGATGTTGAATGAAAATTTTGAAATATCGATGATAAACGATGCAGGGAAGGAGTTTTTTTCGGAGATTTTTAAGGTTAAAATTGAATCTGTTCCTCAAAAAATCGATACAAATAAGTTAGACGAATATTGGTTAAAGGCGATTAAAGAAGCCTTTATCAGAAATACTAGTTTAGAGGTAAAAATAAAAGAATTACCCTTTCAGCTTTTCCTAAATCATCAAATTAATCCTAATGGAGTTAACTACCTGATGGTGGTTGCTGCTAATTGGTCGAAGTTGAAGAGTGCTATTCACTCAAACCCGTTTTACGGGGAAAGTATGGCCGATTTAAGCGACAATATTTCGAGTGTGGTAATACAATTTGATACCAAAGGAAATATTGTTTTTGCCAGCACCAATGTAATAAACGTTACCGGATTTTCACAAGAGGAGTTAATAGGGAAAAATGTTGAAGAGTTTAAAGCAGGTGTATTTGAAAATGATTTTGTAAAAAACGAAATAAAAAAGTTATTGGCTGAACCCAATTCGGTGAGTGTTGGTCAAGGTAATTTAAGAAGGAAAGACCTAGATTTTATAACCGTATTTTACAAAGCCAAAGGGGTAATAGATTTTTCAGGTGAACTTCAAGGAATCATCTGTGTTTTCAGAGATATAACCGAAAATATTAAACTAACCGAAAGTCTCACTCTAAATAAAGAGGCATTAAGTCTAGTATCAAAGGTACAACAAGCTTTTATCCTTGGTAAAAACATGCAGGAGTCTTTTGCTTTGTTATTGGAAGGACTAAAATCATTGGTTTCGTTTGATACTGCGTTTATTTTGAGTTTTGATGAACATAATAATAAGCCCAGTTTTTTAGCTAAATACAATAAAACGAGTATTGTACATTCCTTTTTTGAGGTAGACTCTATGATGGGTAAAATGCCCAATCTACCTGATGGCGAAATAAGTGGCTTTAATCAATATCAATGTAACACTGGTTTAACCTCTTGTTTAGCCATTCCAGTAGTGTTTGAGAATAAATTGTTGGCTGTTTTAGGACTAGGTTCAGAACAAGATCATTTAAACAAACAAATTGGGCATTTTCTTAAGCCTATTGTTACGCTTATTTCTGCTATTATAAGTAACGATAGGAAGGCAAAAGAGTTATCTATTACAAAGGATAAATTGGCTAAAAGTAAGTCGCAGTTAAATGCAATTATAGGGTCTATAGAAGACATTATTTTTGAAGTAAACTCCGATTTACAAGTTGAAGCTATTTGGGCCAGAAAAGAAGAATTATTATTTCTTCCAAAAGAGCAAATTATTAATATGCCGGTTTCTTGGTTGGCAAATCAATTTGGTTTGGATGCCATAAGCGATGCTGTTGTGCAAGTTTTTAAAGATGGGCTTTCTCGAAGTATTGAATACCATTCTCCATTAGATCCAGATAAGTGGTTTTACGCCAAGGTAAATATGGTGAATGGTGAAAATGATAAATTTGTTTGTGTTGTAATTTCAGATATTAGCATTAAAAAACAAGCAGAATCCGAAATTCGAAAAAACCTAGAACGTGATAAAGAATTAACAGAACTAAGGACGCGTTTTGTAGCTATGACATCACACGAATTTAGGACTCCTTTAGCAAGTATAAGCACGAGTTCTGAGTTATTGAGTTTATTACTTGAAAATTTTAACATAGAGAAATCTAGTAAAGTTTGGAAGTATATTTCTAATATACAGTTTGGCGTGGAGAGAATGGTAAGCCTTGTTGATGATGTGCTTTTCTTGGGAAAAATGGATTCTGGCAATATGAAAATTGAATGGAATCAAATTAAACTTTCCTATGAATTGGATGAAATTTTGACTAATCTATTTCAAGTTGGTAGAATTTCTAATAAGCCAGAAATTCTAGTAGTGAATGAAGAAAGAAAAGTAGAGTTTGATTCCAAAATCCTAGGCCATATTATAGAAAATCTTGTAGTAAATGCTTTTAAATATACCATTAATGGCAAACAACCTATATTAGAGCTACGGTTTGAACCGAATAATATTTTTATTTCGATTATCGATTACGGTATTGGTATCCCTGAGGCTGATCAGAAAAAATTATTCTCACAATATTTTAGGGCAGGAAATGTAGAAGATATTCCAGGAACCGGGCTAGGCTTAGCCATTACCAAAAAATTAATAGATCTAATGGGTTGTCAAATCATCGTGGAGTCTAAAGTTAATGAGGGAACCAAAATGATTATACAAATTAATCAATAGAATTATTCAAACGATTGAAGTTTGTTTGCAAATTCTACTTCTGTTTCACATTTAAATTTTAACATCAAGTTCTTCTTGTGTTTCTCTGCTTGAACAGCACTAATTGTTAATGAATATGCGATATCAGATACACTCAGTTCTAGTTTATGTAATGCCAAATGCTGAAGGTCTTCTTCCGTAAATATCTTTCCAAAATGTGTTTCTACTTGTTGGTAAAAATTAGGGAATAGCCCCAAAAATCGATGTTTAAATTGATCCCAAAATTGGTTATTAATAGCCGATTTTATGATAGACGAAGACTCTATATGTTTTGTGTTTTCAGGCTCTTCTAATATTTTATCTATTTTTTCTGAAATAACACTTCCTTGTTTACTTAATTGTAAAAGTTCCTTTTTTTGAACTTCAATTATGTCTTCTTTCATTTTTAAAAGCATACGCTCATTTCTGAGCTCTTGTTGCATGTTTTTTATCTCGGCATCTTCCATTTGAACCTTTAATGAAAGTACTTCATTAGTGTGTTTAATATGGAGCATTTTATTTCTGTAATACAAAATCACACTTATTAGAACGGCCGCTATACTTAGAAAAATATAAAATTTTATTTTAGTTTCTTGTTTCAATATTTGGTAGGCCTGTACCAAATTTTCATTTTCTTTTTTCTGTATTATTTTCTCATAATTCTCTAGTGTTTGGCTCGCTAATACTTGGTTCTCGCTCTGATAAATTGTATCTCCTAGAGTTCCATATTTTTCAAGATTCTCTGCTGCATTGTACATGTCGCCAAGTGCCTTATAGGCTTTACCTAAATTCCCATAATAGGTATGCAATGCTTGCATGTTGGCCGACTTTAAATGAGATTTATTTTCATTACCTAGAACCACCACTTTGGAATAATTCTTATTTTCTATTAAATGATTTAAATAATGATTTAGTATTTCAATTGTTCTTGGCGAAGCAGCTTTTGAAGCTTCTTTTATGGCATTTTCAAATGCTTGTTCAATTTCTTTGTTAGATTTATTAGTGTTTTTGTTTAAGGCTGCTAAATTGATGTATGCCATGGCAACCAATTCGCTATTGCCTATTGCTTTTAATTCTTTTAAAGCTTCTTTTATAATGTCTGAGGCCTCATCAAATTTTTTATTATTCAATAAGCAATCTCCTAAATTCAATAGGTTCAGGGCTATGTAATGTCTGCTTTTTAATTCTCTAAAAGATTGCAAAGTTTCTTTAAAAAGCTTTTCTGCAAAATCATAATTGTCGTTTTGTAAATAGGCATTGGCTAAATTATGTTTTTGTATAGTTAATTGTAACTTATCTGGATTTTCCATTTTTTCTAATGATTCTATAGCCTTCATTAGGTATTTGGTTGCACCAATTTTATTAGACATAGAATTGTAGTTACTTGCCATCTCTGAGTAAATAGTGGCAATTCCATAGTAATCGTTTTCTATTTGAGGCGAAACTAATGCTTCATTTAAAATACTCAAGGCCTCATTATATTTGCCTTCCATACGTTTTAATATAGCAATTTTACGCATGGTGGCCGACCAATGTTTGGTATTTTCTTTTGTTAGTTCTAAGGCTTTGTATAAATATTTGTAAGAAGAGTCTCTTTGGTTTAGAATTCCATAATATATCCCAATTCCAGTAAAGCATTTATATCGTATGGTGTCTATTTCAGAGGTAGGAACTTCTTTTAATTGCTCAATTTTCTTGGCCGATTTGTTAGGATCGTCCATTATATCTTTGTAAACATCCTCAGCTAATTTATTGTAATTTGTTTGAGCTGAAAGCTCGTTGGTATAGCAACATGTACAAGCTACAAACAATATTATGGCAAAAAATTTGGTGAAATTTACTTGGGGTGTTAAATGAAAAATATACATATGCAAAGATATGTTTTCATTTACTGTGCAAACTTGTTGTGAGCTGAATTAAATAGCCAAAATAAGGAAAATACCAATCAATGATGACGATCAATAATGTAGTTAACTAATTCTTTTAGATTGGGTTTATAGGGGTTTTCGGGCAGATTATCTATGATATCTAAAGCTTCTTGCACATAGGTTTGCATAGCCGCTTTAGTGTAGGCAATGCCATCATGCGAATTTACATAATCTATTACCTCAGCAACCTTTGTTTTATTGTTATGGTGATTCTTAATTATGTTCACCATTTTGTTTCTAACCTTCGGTTCAGCTTTATTGAGCGTATAAATAATAGGAAGGGTGAGTTTCTTTTCTTTCAAGTCTATTCCTCTTGGCTTGCCAATATCTTCATCGCCATAGTCTAGTAAATCATCTTTCATTTGAAATGCTATTCCTATCTTTTCTCCAAACAATCTCATTTGCTCAATTTGCTCTGTATTGGCGCCTGCCGAAGCTGCTCCAATGGCACAACAGCTAGCAATTAAAGAGGCCGTTTTCTTGCGGATGATATCGTAATAAACCTCTTCTGATAGGTTTAAATTTCTTGTTTTTTCTATTTGTAACAGCTCTCCTTCACTCATTTCTTTCACCGCATTGCTCACTATCTCTAAAAGTTCGTAATCTTTATGCTGAACCGAAAGTAATAAGCCGCGACTTAATAAATAATCACCAACCAAAACGGCAATTTTGTTTTTCCATAATGCATTTATAGAGAAAAATCCACGTCGTTCATCACTATCATCTACCACATCGTCATGAACCAAAGTGGCAGTGTGTAAAAGCTCCACTAAACTAGCAGCTCTGTAGGTAGATTCTGTGATTCCTTGAAATAACTTAGCACTAAAAAAAACGAAAATCGGACGAATCTGCTTGCCTTTGCGTTTAATGATATAGGTCATGATGGTATCCAATAAAGGTACATTGCTTTTCATGGATGCCCTAAACTTGCTTTCGAACAAATTTAGCTCTGATTCTATAGGTGATTTTATCTGATTAAGTTTACTCACTTGCCCTGCAAAGAAAGCAAATAATTCCTGTTTTTTTTAGGTGTTTTTATATTGTTTTTCTAATCTGTTTTTTCTTTAATTTTTAACTATTTTGCAAGCCATGGCAAAAACTCAATCAACTTTTTTTTGTAAAAATTGCGGCGCTTCTGCCGCCAAATGGATAGGTAAATGTCCTGCCTGTGGCGAGTGGAATACTTATGTGGAAGAAGTGGTTCATAAAGAAAAGGATGATAAGAAAAGTACCTGGAAAGCAGATTCGAAAGGGATAGCAAAAAAACCTCAAGAAATTTCGTCGGTACAAATAGGTTCAGAGCAAAGAATCCTGATGGTAGATCAAGAATTAGCGAGGGTTTTAGGTGGAGGATTGGTGCCAGGAAGTGTTGTTTTAATTGGTGGTGAGCCTGGTATTGGCAAATCTACTTTGTTGTTGCAAATGGCTCTGCAATTTTCTTCTTTAAAAGTGCTATATATTAGTGGAGAAGAAAGTGAAGGTCAGATAAAAATGCGCGCAGAGCGTATTCCGTTTAAAAACGAAAATTGCTATTTATACACAGAAACCTCTACGCAAAAAATTGGTTCAGCCTTAAAAGAATTGCAACCAGATTTGGTAATTGTAGATTCGATCCAAACCTTGCAATCAGATTTACTCGATAGCACGCCAGGAAGCATTTCTCAAGTGAAAGAATCTGCCGGAGATATGATTCGATTTGCTAAAGAAACCAATACGCCTATATTTTTGATTGGCCATATTACTAAAGATGGCAATTTAGCCGGACCAAAACTATTGGAGCATATGGTTGATACAGTGCTACAATTTGAGGGAGATAGGCATCATGTATATCGAATTTTAAGAAGCACTAAAAACAGGTTTGGTTCAACCAATGAAATAGGCATTTATGAAATGCAACAAGGTGGTTTAAGAGAGGTAAGCAATCCATCAGAAATTCTTATTTCGCAAAGAGATGAGGCTTTGAGCGGAGTGTCTATTTCTGCTACCATTGAGGGTATGCGACCGTTGCTCATAGAAACGCAAGCGCTTGTTAGTGCAGCTGTTTACGGTACTCCTCAAAGAAATTCTAATGGTTATGATGCCAAGAGGCTAAATATGATTTTGGCTATTCTTGAGAAAAAATGTGGCCTGCGTATGGGAGCGCAAGATGTATTTGTAAATATTGCTGGCGGACTAAGAATTGAAGATCCAGGCATAGATTTAAGTATTGTGGCAGCTATTGTTTCTAGTTACGAGAGCATGTCAATAGACTCTAAAATCTGTTTTGTAGGCGAAATGGGTTTGAGTGGAGAAATTAGAGCGGTAA
>JAKRSG010000278.1 GCA_022402405.1 Bacteroidia bacterium
CCACAGGCTTATGTTGGATTGTTACCATTTAAAAATGGACATAATCTAAATATTGATGATTTTCGAAATTGGAATTTAAATATGGGTGATTCAGATGTTTTTTAAAATAGTATGAGAATGAATAATATATTGATACTTGCTCCTCATGCCGATGATGAAATTTTAGGTTGTGGCGGAACAATAGCAAAAAAGATCAAAGAAGGACATCAGGTTTGGGTGGGTGTTTTAACTAATGCAAATATTACGGACCCAGCAAAGTATACTATTGAAAAGTTGCAAAATATTAGGGCAGAAGCACAAAGTGCTGCCAATTTATTAGGGGTTAAAGAGGTATTATTCGGAGAGGTACCAGCAATTACATTAGATCAGTATCCTGCATATAAAGTTACTGAAGTTATTTCTAATTGGATAAGTAAATTCCAAATTGATACCATTTATCTGCCACATCGAGGTGATATACATAATGACCATAAGGTTATTTTTGATGCTGGTTTGGTGGCCTCGAGACCAGTTGGGAAATATTTCGTGCATTCCATTTTTGCATATGAAACATTGTCGGAAACAGAATGGGCTCACCCATTTTCTAATGATGCATTTATTCCAAATTATTTTGAAGTGTTAAGCCTTGAGGATTTTAAATTAAAATTAGATGCTATGTCATGTTATAAATCACAGGTGAGGCAATTTCCCAATTCTAGATCATTAGAAACAATTGAATCTCTTGCTAAATATAGAGGGAGCACCGTATCTGCTGAACGCGCTGAGGCATTCATGATAATTAGAACAATTAATAAGTAGCATTTATAATTAATGAAAAACATTGCCATTTATGGAGCTGGGGGGTTTGGAAAAGAGGTAGCTTGTATTTTAAATAAAATAAATGAGCTAACACCTACCTGGCACTTAATAGGATTTTTGGATGACGGAATTGAAAAAAACACTTCCATTTCGCATTTTGGAAGAGTTTTGGGTGGTTTAGATTTTTTAAATAATTATCCTGAGCCTTTGTCTGTTGTATTTGCCATTGGTTCGCCACAAATTTTACAGAAGATTGTGAGTAGAATCACTAATGATGCGATTGATTTCCCAAATATCATTCACCCGGAAGTGTTTTTTGCAGACAAAGTATCTTTACAAATGGGTAGGGGAAATGTTGTGGTGCGAGCCTGTTCATTTTCGTGTGATGTAATAATAGGTGATTTTAACCAATTAAATAGTATTTCGTCTTTGGCCCACGATGTTAAGGTAGGGTCATACAATGTTTTTATGCCCTTGAGCAGAATTTCTGGAGGGGCAGAAATTGGGGACTTAAATATTTTTGGAATTGGTAGCGTATTATTGCAATATGTGAAAGTTGGGAATAATACCCGCATAGCACCGGGTTCTTATGTGATGCGCAAAACAAGAGATGGTTTTTTATATATGGGCAATCCTGCCAGAAAATATGATATTTAATAAAGAATATGCCAAAGTTTGAATTTAACAATATAAAGATTGCCGGCATTAGTACGGTTGTACCCAAACAAGTAATAAAAACCGAATCGTATAAATCAATTTTTGGAGAAGAAGAGGTAGCTAAGTTTATGCAAATGACGGGCATTACAGAAACCAGGCGCACTTCCGAATTTCAAACTGCCTCAGATATGGGTTATACCGCAGCCGAAAGATTGATACAAGAAAAGGGGATTGATAAAAATGAAATTGGAGCCTTAGTTTTTGGCACTACCAGTCCAGATTATAGGCGTCCAGGCTCCTCTTTTATAGTTCATAAAAGGTTAAAATTGCCTATTGAATGTGCAGTCATGGATTTAAATTTAGGTTGTTCATCCTTTGTTTACGGAATTCAAGTCATTGCATCCATGATGCAAAACTCTGATATTAACAAAGCGCTTTTAATATTGGGTGATACAGCTGGAAAAACAACCTACTCCAAAGACAAGGCATCAATTATGCTAATAGGAGAATGCAGTGTGGCTATTTTATTAGAAAAGGACTCACAAGCTAAACCCATTAAAGCGCAATTGAAATCAGATGGAAGTGGGTATAGGTATTTAATTGTACCTGGTGGCGGCTATAGAAATCTACATGCTAACACCGAACCAGAAATTTATCATGATGGAGTTGAGCGAACCCTTCACCATTCTGTGATGCAAGGGACTTCTGTTTTTACATTTACCATTTCTGATGTGCCAAGATTGATTAAAGATTTTTGGGCAGACACTCAAACCACTGTAGATGATTACGACTGTTTTGCATTTCATCAAGCAAATGGATTAATTCTACAACAAATTGCAAAAAAATTAAAATTTCCTTCTGATAAAATGCCTCTAACACTCAGTAAATTTGGTAATACATCAGGAGCATCTGCAGTATTGACATTATGTGATAGGTATGGAAATGAAGATATTGGTGAGATTAAAGTCCTTTGCTGTGGATTTGGTGTGGGCTTATCATGGGGTGTTTTTTCAATGTATATAAATACTAAGGATATTTTACCAATTATTGAAGATGATACTATTTTTGAAGAAGGAATTATACGCTCTGCATCTGAATTATAACTTATGATTTATAACGTACTTGAATATTTAGAAGAGTCTGCTATAAAATTTACAGACAAACTTGCCTTTGTGGATGAACGCAATGAGATAAAGTATGGTGATTTATTACAGGAAGCTAAAAGTTTGGGCTTTGCTATTCATACTAAAACGAATACCTCCATACGCAAACCAATAGTTGTATTTGTAGACCGTAATATTGAGAGTTTAGTTTCGTTTATGGGGGTTGCTTACAGTGGTAATTTCTATGTTCCCATTGATATACAAATGCCTAAAATGAGGATTGAGTTGATTTTACAAACTTTAAATCCCATTGCTATGTTGGTGTTAGATGCTCATAAAGCTTTTGCAGCATCTGTTGCACCTAATATATTAACTCTTATTTATGAGGAAGAGAAGGCAATAGATTTTAACATAGATGTTTTAGGTAAAATAAGAAGAAGTATTATAGATAGAGATCCTATTTATGCCACATTTACTTCTGGTTCAACTGGAATTCCCAAAGGTGTAATAACTTGCCATCAATCGGTGGTTGATATGACGGATAATTTGGTAAATACCTTTGGTTTTGATGAAAATTGTATTTTTGGAAATCAGAATCCTTTTTATTTTGATGCATCCATAAAAGACATTTACAGTTCCCTTAAATGTGGCGCTACCTTGTATATACTCCCTCGCAGTTATTTTATGATGATAGGAAAACTGGTTGATTACATGGTAGACAAACAAATTGATACCATCATGTGGTCGGCAGCTGCAGTAGCACTTTTAGCAAATTCAGATGCTTTTGCAGAAAAAGCTCCTACTCAATTAAAGAGTGTGATGTTTTCTGGCGAGGTAATGCACAACAAGGTACTAAATTATTGGAGAAGGGCTTTACCACAAACTAAATTTGTGAATTTATATGGTCCAACGGAGATAACCTCAGTATGCACCTATTATGAAATAAAAAAGCTTTTTGCCGATGATGAAGTTTTACCAATTGGCATAGCTTTTAAAAATACAGAAATTTTATTGTTGAATGAATCAAATCAATTGGTTCAGCCAGGAGAAACGGGAGAGATATGTGTGCGCGGTTGTAGTTTAGCTTTGGGGTATTACAACAATCCAGAAAAAACGGCAGAAGCATTTTGCCAAAATCCAACCAATTCACATTTCCCAGAATTAATTTATCGCACTGGCGACATAGGTAAATACAATGAATTTGGAGAAGTAATGTTTTTATCTCGCAAAGATAATCAAGTAAAGCACATGGGGCAGCGTGTTGAGTTGGGTGAGATAGAAATATTGGTGAACGCGATGGAAAAGATATCGGCTTCATTTTGTTTTTACGACCATGAGCAACAAAAAATAGTGCTAGTTTATGAGGGAGAATTAGCAGACAATAAGTATATTTTAGGAGAGTTAAAATCAAGAGTATCTAAGTTTATGTTTCCCAATATTATGATAAAAGTACCTGAGATGCCTTATAATTTAAACGGTAAGATAGATAGGGTTTTGTTGAAAAATAAATATAAATTTAAAGAATTAGTTTAACAATGTTTTTTACCCAAGCAATAGTAATAGGTACAGGCACAATTGCCAATAATTGTGCAAAATTGTTAAAATCCAAAGGTGTTTCGATATCATTGATTGAAAGTAGGGCAGGGCAGGCGGAAATCACGAAACAATTTTGTCAAAACAACGAAATAGAATATTTCTGTTTAGCCAAAGAAGAGATAACTAAATGGCTATCTCAAATTAATGAAAATGCTTTAATTGTTAGTGCATCAAACAGATACCTGTTTCCTGAAAGCGTAATCACCAATCCAAATTTGATAATAATCAATTATCACTCATCTTTATTGCCAGATTTCCCGGGCAGAAATGCTGAAGCTTGGGCAATTTATTATGGAAAATCAAATGGAGGAATAACTTGGCATAAAGTGGTTGAAAAAGTAGATGCAGGGGATTTGGTCATTCAAAAAGAAATCCCGATAACGCATAAAACAACTTCTTTCATGTTATTACGTGAATACACAAAAATAGCTTTTGCTGCATTTGAGGAAATTGTTGATGATTTATTAGCCAATGATATTAGATACTATAAACAAAAGCAAAAAGATGCTGTTAAATTGTTTTATTCTTGGGAAAGACCTAATAACTCTATTTGTGATTTTAGTTGGTCTGGAGAAATTATTAGTCGTTTTTTAAGGGCTATGGATTATGGGCCGTTATTTTTATTAGGACCAATTTTCATTAATTTTGAAGGGCAAAAATATTCATGCGATAAATTTAAAATTAACTTAGTAGAACATAAAAATGAGATTATAAATTATATTTCTTCAGAGAATAAAATTGAATTAGTAAAAGATGGATTTCAATTTATTTTTTACAATATAACTAACCAAAAATAATGAAAGAAAGAGTATTAGAAATAGTAAGTGAAATTAGGCCAGATATTGATTTTGAATCTGCCCATAATTTGATTGATGATGGACATTTAGATTCGTTTGATATTGTAAGCATTATATCAGAGTTGAATGATGAATATAATATTACCATTCGCGTTACAGAATTAAAACCAGAAAATTTTAATTCGGTGGATGCTATGATAGAATTGGTTACGAGATTACAAGCGAAATAAAATAGCCATTGATGCATACGAACCAAGTTCTTTTAATAAATGATGGTGGAGAAACCGGCTATGTAACGACTCAAGCACTTATTGATGCCGGCGCCACTTTGCTATTAATTGATAGGGTAAATGAATTACCAGCAACTTTACAATCACAATTGAAGGAGGGTAAATTTGAAATGATTCATTTTGATTTTTATCAAATTGAAACCATAGAGGCTACTCTTAAACCTATTTTTGCAGAAGGTAAAATATTCGATAGTCTCATTTATGCGGCGGGAATTGGCGGAGTGAGGCCTTTGGGAATGAGTACTCCAAACTTTGTGCAACAAATGATGAATGCTAATTTTTTTGCCTTCTTAGAATGGGTGAGGGTGGTATGTAAAAAGCAAAGATTTGCGGCAGGTGGAAGTGTGGTTGCCATATCCTCTGTTAGCAGCATACGTGGCTTAAAATCGAAGATTGCATATACTGCTTCAAAAGCAGCTTTAGATGCCTCTATTAAAGGTTTAGCAGCTGAATTAGCTGATAGGAAAATACGCGTGAATTCTATACAAAAAGGATGGGTAAGAGCCGATATGCAGCATGGATTTATTCAAGATAATATGGCTTTGAATGAAAATAATGATTTAGCCAAACAGGTTTTGGGTATTATTGAATCTGATGAAATTGCCTCCTTAGTTCAATATTTAATAAGTGAGGCTTCTAAATCGATTACAGGCACCAATATTTTATTGGATGGCGGTTATACCTTATAGTTTATTGCTTATATGAATTTTGAAAATAAAGTAATAGTTATTTGCGGAGCCAGTAAAGGTATTGGATTTAATTTGGCACAAACGATAGATGCCTTGGGTGGCACCATGGTTTTACATGCCAGCAGTGATGAAGGTATACAAAAACTCAAAGGAACATTTGAACCCAATAAGCATGTTTTTTTTCAAGCCAATTTTGCTGAACCTACACAGTTAGAACAAGCGTGGCAAGAACAAATAGGTTCAGCCCAAAAGGTGGATGGATTTGTAAATTGTGTGGGATTGCGCTCGCGCAGGCCAATTAACTTGTTGAAATCAGAATTGGTGTTGGAAGTATTGTCGGCTAATTTTGTGTCTCATTTAGAGATGATTCGCATTCTTACCAAGAAGAACTTTTACAATACCGGATTGAGTATTGTTGGTATTTCTTCTATAGCAGCCCATAGCGGTGGGGCGGGAGTAACAGCATATGCCGCATCTAAAGCAGCCATGGAGGCTGCTACACGCTGTTTGGCTAAAGAGTTGCATAAAAAAGAAATTAGACTTAATACCATTGTGTGTGGCCAAATACATACAGAAGCCTATGATGCATTCATGGAAACTAAGACAGATTCTGACCAAGTTTTAGAAAGACAATTTATGGGTTTGGGAAAGCCCCAAGAAGTTACAGATATTATATTATTTTTGCTCGGGAATCAATCTCGGTTTATAACTGGAGCTTCCATTCCCGCTGATGGCGGATATTTGGTTTAAGTTTATAACAATTAAAAATTACATATATGACAGATCAAGAAAAAATTTCTCTTATTGAGGATACCTTAGAAATTGAAGCAGGCACATTAACACCAGAAACAGAATTAGCAAATATTGAAGAGTATGATTCTATGGCAAAATTATCCCTTATTGTTTTATGTGATGAAGAGTTTGGAAAAAAACTAACGGGTGAACAAATTCGCGCCTTTAAAACCGTTAGCGATATAATAACATTTCTTGCCTAACTAATTTGCTTACTGTTAAGCAATATGTAAATAATCCTTATACTTCAAATACCTTTATTCTTGAAGAAGATAATGGTGCTGATGTATATTTAATAGATGCTGGGTTTACCTGTTCCATTAAAGAACTTATAGGTTCAGACAAAAAAATAAAAGGAGTATTCTTAACGCATGCTCATTACGACCATATACATGGGATAAATGAAGTAATGAATGCATTTCCTGACTGTGAGATATATTGTTCTGAAGGCACAAAGCAAGGTTTGTATAATGAAAAGTTTAACTTGTCTTTTTACCATGAGGAACCTATTATTTTAAAAAATGGAAATGTTACAGTTGTTGGTAATGATAAAAGTGTTACTTTGTTTAAAACCTGTTATTTAAAAATAGTAGAAACACCAGGGCACAACAGCGGTTCTTTAAGCTTTATAGTTTCAAACTATTTTTTTACGGGGGATTCTTATATTCCAAATATACCAGTGGTAACTAAACTAAAGGGAGGGAATAAGGACGCGAACTTGAAAAGTTTAGCATTAATTTTTAATTCTTGTCATGTAGACACCATTGTTTGTCCTGGACATGGTGTAACATATAAAGGAACAGCATTAGAACTGGCTATTGTAACTGATGCAAAGCAGTATCAAATACCTGTTAATGTTTAAATTTTTGGTGTAGTGTATTCTTTTAAATCCAGTAATATTTTCTTTCAGTCTTATGTAAGGCCTGAACTTTTGGAGGATTTACAACAATTATTTTTCTTTCATCCGAATCAAAAAAAATACAGAAAGCAAATAGTTTCAGCCATTGAAAAATATGGTAAACCAGAAATTAAAATGGAGGAAAATAAGGTAAGCATTTGGCTTGCTAACCTTGCCATAAACCAACAATCAATTATGGTTTTTGACAAGTTGAATCCCCATAAAATTTTAGCTGTTTTGATTTACGTTAAAGAAGGTCAATTGATAAAGATTATTCACATTGCTATTCAATCTGATTTGAATGAGATTTACCATGAAGCAGACTTGGCAGTGTTAACAGAGATTATGGAATTGTTTAAAGCAATGGTATCTAAGATGAAGGAAGTTTTTTTAATACAATTTGAATATAGTAAATTGCAGATTGCAATAAATTAAAAATAAAAAATTGAAAGGTTATTAAACAATGAATAAACCCAAAATATGGCTCTCGTCCCCACACATGGGAGGTAAAGAGCAAGAATTTGTAAAAGAAGCATTTGATACCAATTGGGTGGCACCATTGGGCGCAAATGTTGATGGCTTAGAGGACGATTTGGTTAAATTTACAGGAACAAAACATGCAGCAGCCTTAGCTTCAGGAACCTCAGCAATCCACCTTGCTTTAATAATGCTTGGAGTTAAACATTATGATACTGTTTTATGTCAAAGTTTTACTTTCAGTGCATCGGCTAACCCCATTGTTTACCTTGGAGCTAAACCAATATTTATAGATTCTGAGAAAGTAACTTGGAATATGAGTCCCGAATACCTTGAAAATGCGATAAAAGATTTAATCAGTAAAAGTCAAAAACCAAAAGCAATCATTCCAGTGCATTTGTATGGGGTTCCTGCCAAAATGGAGGAGATTATGGATATTGCCAATAAATATGATATCCCTGTAGTGGAGGATGCTGCAGAAGCTTTAGGTTCAACACTACATGGTAAAGCTTGTGGGACCTTTGGACAGTTAGGAGTTTTATCATTTAATGGAAATAAAATAATAACAACTTCAACTGGAGGAGCAATGATTTCTGATGATAAAAACTTTATAGACCAAGCCCGCTTTTTAGCTACCCAAGCACGTGATAATGCACCTCATTACCAGCACTCGCATATTGGGTACAATTACCG
>JAKRSG010000279.1 GCA_022402405.1 Bacteroidia bacterium
GAAACTAATTTATTATCGATGCCAATATCTTCTTGTTTGCTGCTAAATTTATTATCTTCCAAGTTTTGGTTCAGCCAGTATAAATGAGAGGCTGGCATGTTTTGGCATACCAAAAAACTCATATTTTTTTGATAGGCTTTGTTGTTTTCTAAAGGTAGATTTGGTGTTTCTTCCAAAACATTTGTTGGGCAATTTTGGTCTGAACCAAACGCCTGAAGTTGCCATTGTTGAAGCTTAACAGGAGTGCTGGAGCGATTTATTCCGGTGAATTTTATTTTCAATGAATCGCCTAAAGAAACCGTTGCGCTGCTTTCTGCATTGGCCTCTAAAAACACTCCGTTAACTCTTAAAATGGTTTGTACTAATAATTGATATTTATAATCGTAGTCTTCTTCTCTATGTTGGGCTTGAAGGCTTAATGCTGCCAGTAATTTTTGGGTGCAAGCTTCTATTTTATTGTCTTTATATAATGATTGTGCTTGGAGAATATATTGTTTTCTTTTTTTTGCAATAGGCAATGAACTAGCAGAAATATCTATTCTATCAAAAATACTTTTTAGTTCGTTTGTGTCGCCTTTAATAGGTTTAAAATATTCTAACATTTCGCCTCTTTGGCGTGTGCTACCAAAGCCCTGACTCTTATGCATACTCCTGCTTTCGGCCGAAATTTCACCGTAGCTTTTGCCAAGTGCTTTATTAAATCCGCCAACGTCTTCTAAGATATGCTGACTCATATCTGCTTGTGGATTCCAAAATCTAGCGGCGCTGTTATAAAAAAGGCGTTTAGGTTTCCAGATGTTTACCGTTTTGAGTTGTTTTGGAAAACGTGATGGGTCGCCGGCCGCTTCAAATGCTTCTTCTGCAAGCATGGCCGAGGCAGTATGGTGCCCATGTCCGCCACTACCATCAGTTGCAAAACGAGTGATAATGATATCTGGTCTAAACTTTCTTATAACATAAACCACATCACTTAATATTTCTTCTCTGTTCCATTTTTGGAAGGTTTCTTCTGGTGATTTACTGTATCCAAAATCGTAGGCACGAGTAAAGAATTGTTCGGCACCATCCACGCTTCTGGCGGCAATAAGTTCGCGACTTCTTATAATCCCCAATTCTATCCCTTGTTCTGAACCAATTAAATTCTGTCCGCCATCGCCCCTAGTAAGACTTAAATAGCCAGTTCTAACGCATTTTTCGTTAACCAGCCAAGATATTAAACGGGTATTTTCATCGTCGGGATGCGCTGCAATATACAGTACACTGGCGGTATGGGTAAGTTTCTTGAAGGCCAAGTCTATTTCGCCAGAACTATAAGCCTTATAAAGTTGTGAAAAGGCAAAAGGGTGAAAGAAAATGATAGTTAAAAGGGTTGTAAATACTGTTTTTTTCATGGGTAATTCTAGCCGTTTAAGCGAGCGAATATGAGAAATATATTTTCAAAATGAACAAATAAAATGGATTTGGGTTCGAAAATTCTTTTATGTTTCTTTGAAGCATGGCAAACGTATTGGTAACTAAAATAAAATCTTTAGCTGGAATTCTTGAAAATGGAGAACAGAAATTGTCTGGGAAAGAGATGTCGGTTTTAAACTCTATTTCTAATGCATGGTTGTGGGTTCAAGACGGATTAATAAACGACTATGGTAGTATGGAATCCCTTGATTTGAGTAGGTTCAGCCAGTATGAATATAATACTTATACAGCAGAGGGTTCTTATGTTTTGCCATGTTATGTAGACTCTCATACACATATTGTTTTTGCTCGCACGCGCGAGGAAGAGTTTGAGATGCGTATTAAGGGTAAATCGTATGAAGAAATTGCTGAAGCAGGCGGTGGTATTTTAAATTCTGCCAAGCGCTTACAAGCCATGAGCGAAGAGGAGCTTTATGCTCAAGCCTTAGACAGATTAAAGCAATTAATACAGTTTGGAACGGGTGCTATTGAGATAAAAAGTGGTTATGGATTGAGTGTGGCTGATGAGATAAAGATGTTGCGGGTGATTAAACGATTGAAGGAAAATTGTGACATTCCCATTAAAGCAACATTCCTAGGTGCGCATGCTTTCCCGTTAGAATATAAACAAAATAGAGAGGGTTATATCAAGCTTATTATAGATGAAATGTTGCCCAAAATTGCTGCAGAAAACTTGGCAGATTATATAGATGTTTTTTGTGATCAGGGATTTTTTACTCCTCAAGAAACAGATGTAATTTTGGAGGCTGGAAAGCGCTATGGATTACGTGCTAAGATTCATGGAAATGAGTTGGGCTACACGGGAGGAGTGCAGGCTGCTGTTAAAAACAAGGCTTTAAGTGTAGACCATTTAGAATATACTTCTGAAGTGGAAATTGCTTGTTTGTTAGCTAGCGAAACTATGCCAGTTGCCTTGCCAGGCTGTTCTTTCTTTTTGGGTATTCCTTATGCTCCTGTAAGAAAAATGATAGATGCAGGATTGCCAGTTTGTTTGGCTAGCGATTTTAACCCAGGTAGCACGCCAAATGGAAGAATGGGTTTTGTGGTTGCCTTAGCCTGCTCTCAAATGAAATTAAGTGTTGAGGAAGCCATCAACGCATGTACTATAAATGGTGCTTATTCGTTGGAGCTTAGTAACGAAATTGGCTCCATTACCAGAGGTAAAAGAGCCAATTTTTATATTACTAAACCTATGTCGTCTTTAGCTATTATTCCTTATTATTTTGGTGTAGATCAAGTGTCGAAAACCTTCATAAACGGAGTATGTGTTGGTTCGAACCAAGCCTAACAGATTATTTGTTTTCTAGAGATATTAAACGTAATAATTCTTCTCTGTTTTTAGCATCGAGGAATTTACCACTAAACTCTGAGGTAATGGTGCTGCTGGTAATATCTTGCACGCCACGCATGGCCACGCACATGTGATCTGCTTCAATAATAACTGCTACATCTTCCGTGGCAAGTGCTTCTTTTAACATGTTTACTATCTGCACGGTCATGCGTTCTTGTACTTGCGGACGTTGAGCAAAGTACCTAACAATTCTGTTAAGTTTGGATAAGCCCACTACTTTTCCATTTGGAATATATGCCACATGTGCTTTACCAATAATAGGAACAAAATGATGTTCACAAACTGAATGAAATGAGATATTCTTTTCAATCAACATATTCTTGTATTGGTATTTGTTGTCGAATAATTTAGCAGCAGGAATATTGGCTGGGTTCAAGCCTTTAAACATTTCTGTTACATACATTTTAGCCACACGATGAGGAGTTCCGCTTAACGAATCGTCGTTTAAATCTAAACCTAAAATGAGCATAATTTCTTTGAAATGTTTCTCAATAAGTTCAATTTTTAATTCATCGTCCATAGCAAACGCGTCTTCGCGAATGGGTGTTTCCATTGAAAAACCTACATGGTTTTCGCCAATTTCTTCGGCATGTAAGTTTTTAATTTCCGTTGTATTCAACGAAGTTTCTTTCGGTTTCATATAATATTACTTTCAGGTTTTTAGGATGGTTTAATCTTTTGTTCAATAATTGCCAGATAACTACTGCTAAGTTTTCTGTACTTGGATTTAACTGCTTAAATTCTTCACAATCTAAATTCAAATTTTTATGGTCGAACCTATCTTCAATTTCTTCTTTGATAATTTGACTCAACCATTTCATATCAATAAAATATCCGGTAATAGGATCAATTTCGCCCGTTAAACTTACAATTAAATCGTAGTTATGACCGTGAAAATTGGGGTTATTACAGCTTCCAAAGAAACTCTTATTCTTTTCATCGCTCCACTCCGGAACATGTAATCTATGCGCTGCATTAAAGTGAGCTTTTCTTGATACCGTTATTTCCATTCTTATTACAAATTTAGCTTTATAATTATAAAACTAATGGCTGTTTGTTTGATAATTTTAATTGTGTTTAATAGTAAAAGAAAATTCTTTAACAAAAGTTTTAATTGATAGATAGCATTTGTAAAAATTTAATTCATATTTGTAGTTGAACATCTACCTATTTTATAAAAATTAGCTTAAAAGTTTCGAATTTTGGCTACAAAATTTTGATATTAGTCCTTTTATTAGTTCTTTTTTTTAAAATTATTTTACTGAAAATCAAATATATAAAAACTGTTTAATGAAAATTAAGAAATATTAAACAAAAATAACTTGCTAGTCTCAAAAAAAACCTGCTACATTTGTTGAACAAATCAACTAAATAATTAAACAAAATGACTTCTATCGATTTTAAAAAAATGGTACAAAAGGAAGCAAAGCCTCTAAGGCATTATGCTTATCAATTAACCCGCAACGTAGAAGATACTAATGATCTTGTACAGGAAACTATGCTCAAAGCGTATACGTATCAAGATAAGTTTGAGAATGGCACAAACTTAAAAGGTTGGTTGTATACTATTATGAAAAATACGTTTATCAACAACTACCGTAGAATGGTTAAACGTAATACTTTTATTGATCAAACGGATAATGATTTCTATTTAGACAGTGTAGCACCTTTAGTAAAAAATGATGGTGAACAAGGTTTTATTAGAAAAGATATTGAAGGTGCAATTTCAGAATTGCCAATGAACTTACAAAAGCCATTTACCATGAATGTAAAGGGGTTTAAATATCATGAAATTGCGGAAATTTTAAACATTCCTATTGGAACGGTTAAAACAAGAATATTTGTTGCACGTCGCCAACTGCGTGAAACACTAGCCGCCTATGGCGCTATATATGGATACTCTTCTGAAAAAGAAGTAGCTTAAAATTTGTTTGTTTGTTTCTCAAAAGGCGATTTGGTAACAAGTCGCTTTTTTTTTATGTTTTTATTTGGCAAATTGCGAACCTCTAATCTTCTTACATTATGAAAAAAGTTATTTTATTAAGTTTATTCCTTTCATTCTTCTTTGCAAGTTTTGCTCAATTTGGTACCTTTAAAAAGAAGGAAGATATTGAAAAATTTAAAGATACTCGTTTGGTAGTAGTGCTTTTTGAAGACAGTGCGTACAGTGCCTCTATCATTGCTGCTGTAGAACGATATTGGACATTCACGGGTTACGAATTTGCAGATGACATAGATCTTCAAAAATATAAAAAGGGAGATTATGCATTTCTTTATTTTAGCAAATCTAAAGGCTCTAAGATAAAAGCGAAAGTATGCAGTTCGGAAGAAGATATGAATGCATTTGTAATTACACGTAAATTTAGCAGAAGAGTTACTCCAGACAATTTATTAGCCTACGGATTTTGCAGCAATAGAATCGATACAGCCGATTGGGAAACAGAAGCCACTAGGGGAGTTCAGCTAATCAATAATTACTTTAATGCTGCCATTCAAGCAGAGAAAAGTGGTAACCTATCAAGCAGTAGCATGATGAGTAATTACCCTTCAGATAAAACTCAATTGGTTGATAAGAAACTTTTAATTGAGGATAAGCAGTTAGAATTAAAAGGTAAAGAGGATGCCATGTCTTTATTCGACGGTGATGTAGAAGAGGTAGATGTAGAAGAAATACAAAAAGCAATTAAATGGCAGGATAATAGTTTCGCTTATTATTACTATTCTAAAGATGAAAAATTCTGCAATAAACTAGTGGTTAGCGCTGCTAATAGTGAGTTAATGTACTTTGCTAATAGTAGTCCGTCTAATTGCAAATGCAATGCAAAAGATTTAAAAGCACTTAAGGATATTAAAACAAAAGCAATTAAAGGTGGCAGGGATTAATCTAATAATTAATCCAAGCCCCAGCAATCGTAAAGCGCGTTGATATATTGGTTTTCGTTTGCTTCCATTTTTTTATCTGCCATCACTACCTTCATCGCAAACTCAATTAATTTGTTGCGCTCTTCTGGTGTTGAAATAGAATAAAATTGTTGGGCGGTTTCTGTGAAATGTTGAAGTCTATCTTCCTCCGGACAAGCTCTTATGAAAGCTTGTTCTTTGATGATTTCTATTGGGTCAGAAAAATTCTCTTCTATAAAATTTAGAACTATCGAGCTTTCTGAACTTTCAATTTGTCCGTCTACTAGACTAAGTGTCATTAACAAATGAAACCCAGCCTCTGTTTTATTCATCTTACTTATAAACTGTGTTGCCATGATTGTGCGTTATTAAATAAAGGAGGGAAATTAAGGTTATTCTAAATATTTCCAAATAATTTAAATCAATTTGGGCATTAACTTATTAATGTTATTCATTTTAATTTTTGTAATGTACCTTCGCAGGCAACTAATTTCAAACAAATGAATCCTCAGGAATTTAAATTTGGCACCCGCGCCATTCATGCTGGTCAGGAGCCTGATCCAACAACTGGTGCTGTTATGACGCCTATTTATCAAACAAGTACATACTGGCAGGAAAGTCCGGGTAAACACAAAGGGTATGCATACGCACGTGGCAAAAATCCAACCCGTACAGCTCTAGAAAATTGCTTAGCCTCTTTAGAAAATGCTAAACATGGTTTATGTTTTAGCAGTGGAATGGGCGCAACAGATGCCGTGGCAAAACTATTAAAGCCCGGTGATGAGGTAATTACTGGTAATGATTTGTATGGTGGAACCTATCGTATGTTTACCAAGGTTTTTGCTCAATATGGTATCAAGTTTCACTTTATCGATTTGAGCCAAGCTCAAAATATCATTTCACATATTAATTCTAATACGAAATTATTATGGGTTGAAACTCCCACTAACCCAACCATGCAAATTGTAGATATTGAGGCTTGTGCTGCTATTGCAAAAGCTCATAACATTACTTTTGCAGTGGATAATACATTTGCTTCACCTTATTTGCAAAACCCTTTAGAATTGGGTGCCGACATTGTGATGCATAGTGTAACTAAATATTTGGGAGGCCATAGCGATGTGGTGATGGGAGCTCTTTTAACAAGTAATGATGAACTGTATGAAAGATTAGCGTTCATTCATAATTCTTGCGGTGCTACACCCGGACCAATGGATAGCTTTTTAGTATTACGAGGATTAAAGACTTTACATTTACGTATGAAAGCCCATTGCGAAAATGGAAGAAAAGTAGCAGAGTTTTTAAAAGGACACCCAGCTATTGAAAAAGTATATTGGCCTGGGTTTACAGATCATCCAAATCATGAAATTGCAAAGAAGCAAATGCGCGATTTTGGAGGTATGATTTCTATTGTTTTAAAGGATGCAGATTTACATAAAACCTTCGAAATAGCTTCAGCCTTTAAGGTGTTTACACTAGCTGAAAGTCTGGGTGGAGTTGAGAGTTTAATTAATCATCCAGCAACCATGACTCATGCATCCATTCCAAAAGAAGAAAGAGAAAAAGTTGGTGTAGTTGATAATTTATTAAGATTAAGTGTAGGAGTGGAGGATATAGATGATATTTTAAATGACTTAAAAAATGTTTTTGGGGCATAAATGCCATTAAAATAACTTAATTTTTTCTTAAAATTTGATAAAACCCTGCCTATTTGGTGGGGTTTTTTATTTTTTACTTGACATTAATAAAATTATTTGATTACTTGAATTTTGAAATTTGGTAGAATAAGTGCCACATTTCAAATAAACAAACTAAATAAACCAAAACAAATACTATGAAAAAGTTTCTACAAAACGAGTCTTTTCGGGCGGCAAAATTAGCTGCAAGTAGAAGTTTAAACTCCTCCACGCGAGAAGCAGTTGGATGGAAATTTAAACTACTAAGATCAACGGTTTTCTTGGTGTTTATGATGTTGTACCTAGTACAATATTCCTATTCACAGTGTTACACCACACCCAATTATTGTACTGCTATAACAGCAGCCAATAATGCTAATTTTGGGATGGGTATTCAGAGGGTTATTTTAGGTACCTCAGCTACTCCTTCTCAGATTAGTAATTTTACCACTGCGGGTCAGGGTACTCAAATCTATTTTGATTATACTAATCAGATAGTACGCGCTGCTGCTGGTGATTCAGTTTATTTTACCATAAGAGGTGGAAACAGCAATCAAACCATTTTCAGGATCTACATAGATTATGATAACAATGGAACCTTTGCAACCGCAGCTCCTGAGTTAGTATTTACATCTCCAAACTTAACGGTAGTAAATACAGATGTAAATGGTAGTTTTATTTTACCTACTACACTTACGGCTGGTGTATATCGTATTCGTGTGGCTAGTGATGGTCAGGGTTTAATACCTCAACCATGCGGACCATTAACATATTCTGCAGAGTTTGAAGATTACACTTTATTGGTGCCTGCCACTACGCCAGATTTAATGTCGGGCAGAATTACTTCACCTGCATCTCCATTAGTTGGTAACAATACAGTTGCTTTTACATTTACGAATATCTCTACCACAACCATAACTAGTGTGGATGTATATTATCAGTTAGATAACAACACTCCAGTATTTCAATCGTTGAGTTCTTTATCTGTTGCTCCGGGAGCTACACATACTGCAACTTTTACCACGCAAGTTGCCTTACCAAGCACTGGAACTTACAACTTAAAAGCATGGACAGATAATCCAAATTTCTTAGGAAACAATACTCCTGCAAATGATACTATTTGTAGAACTTTAGTAACCTATTGTTCGGCTCCTTTAACAGGAACCTATACTATTAATCCTACAGGTACGGCAACCAATAATTTCCCAACATTTGGAGCAGCAGATTCTGCATTAATTTCATGCGGTGTTTCTGGTCCGGTAGAAATTAACGTAACGCCTGGTATTTACAATGAAAACCTAATTATTCCTGCCATTCCAGGAGCTTCTGCAACCAATACCATAACATTTTATGGCGGAGGGGCAACCT
>JAKRSG010000280.1 GCA_022402405.1 Bacteroidia bacterium
AATGCTATAAATCCGATTAGAGAGTATAAAAACTGTGAGGTAGTTTTGGGACAAATTCCTTCTACAGATAAAAAAGTGCAGTTAAATTATCGCATGATTTATCCAGCCAATTTCGACTCTACCAAAAAGTATCCGGTATTGGTTTATGTGTATGGTGGTCCGCATGCGCAAATGATAAACAACTCCTTTTTGGCCAATGCCGATTTATGGCTGTATTATATGGCACAGCAAGGATATTTAGTGTTTACCTTAGATAACCGCGGAAGCATGAATAGAGGTTTTGAATTTGAAAATGCTACCTTCAAAAACTTAGGTAAATATGAAATGGAAGATCAGCTTGCGGGTGTTTCATTCTTAAAGAAAAAGTCGTTTGTAGATGCCAGCAGAATGGGTATTTGGGGTTGGAGTTTTGGGGGCTTTATGAGTACTTCGCTCATGACAAAAACGCCAGATGTGTCTAAAGTTGGCGTGGCAGGCGGACCAGTAATCGACTGGCCAATGTATGAGATTATGTATACCGAGCGCTATATGGATATGCCTCAAACCAACGCCAATGGCTACAAAGAGGCAGATTTGCATAACTATGTAAAGAATTTAAAAGGTAGGTTAATGCTTATTCACGGTACCAATGATAACGTGGTTTTATGGCAACATACCTTAAGCTATTTAAAGAAATGCGTAGAAGAAGGTAAACTCGTAGATTACTTTGTTTATCCTGGTCACGAGCACAATGTTTTAGGTCCGGATAGGGTACATCTAATGAAGAAAATTACCCAATACTTCAACGATTTTTTATAGCCTAATTAGCAACCACCAATTTTTGTACAAATTGGGAAGAAGCTGCCTGTACTTGCAAGAAATATATTCCTGCAGGTACAGGCATTTTTTCTATTACAATCTCGTTGGTTCCAACCTTTTTATCTTCATACTGGCTGAACCAAATTTGCCTGCCCTGCATATCATAAATTTGCACTTTTATAGGTGAACTTTGGTTCAAGTTAAAGGCAATACTTAACGACTCTTGCCCTGATAATGGATTAGGGAAAACCTTACAACTAAAGGTGTTTTCGCTTTCTTTAGAAATACTGTTTACATGATTTACACGAGCAAAAGCCGCCGCGCCGGTATTGTAAAAAGTGCCGCTAGCTGTTTTCTCTAATTGTATAGCTTTAACAGCGTATAAATACTGACCACTATAGTGATTATTATTGTCTACAAAGAAGGTATCTGTTAGCGTTCCATCATGCAATTTGCTGTAAGTATTGTTAACAGAATCTACCACATAAACGGCATACTCTGAGGTAGCATTTACGCGAGGCCAATGTAAGAATACTTTTTTAGCATCACTTGTAGCGCTTAGGTTTTGCATAGGTTCTAGGTTACGCATCTTTAAAGTTGGGTCGCCCATTAAAGCAATATGCATGGAGTTAGCCGACGAGTTAAAATTACCTGTAAAATAGAATCCATTATTGTTTTGCGTAATTTTTACACCCTTTCCAATACGCTCTCCCATGGCCATGTGATGCACATACCACTTCGGAATTCCACCCCAAAACGATGCTAAACTTTTAGAGGCAATAGGTGCTTTTAAGAAGTTGTTTTGAATATCCCAATCGCCAAAAAAGCTACCAGCTAAAATGGTAAACACATTTTCGAAACTATCATTTACAAAGCTATTAGTGTTGCCAATTCCGTTACAACTAGTATACGAGCCAGCGCCGCAGCCATAGCTCCACAAATAGCCACCATTCTTTTGCGAGCTCATATAATCTCTATTATCAAAAGTACTGTCTGAACCCATTAGCGCTGCAAAATTAGCGTAGCCAGTAGAGGCTAAATTGAAGCCTGTAAAATTGTTATCAATAAGGGCACGCTCTGTTACTTTCCATTGTGCTGTGCGCCAAGCATGATTTCTTTGTAGGTATTTTTTGGTAAGCATTGTGTCGTTAGAATTAAACGCAGGCATGCTAAAAAAATCTACTCTACCTACTTCTAAAGTTGCTTCTGCACTAAGTTTAGATTGATCAAATTTACCATCGCCGGGTATGTTATGGTGACGAGCCTGAGCGCCCGTAGTGCAGGTTACAAACTCATCTGTAAACTCACCATCTAAAACAGCATAATAGGCATCGGCAGGCCAAGCTCCCGTATGATTGCCACTGCCTTCTATATGTCCGTCTGGCGGCGGAGTAGGCCCTTCGCTCGAGTAAAATCCAGAGTAGGGTACAGGTGCATGTCCAATAATAAACAAGCATTCTGGTTTTTTTGTAGTAGATTGATACAAACTTGCTATGCGCTTTTTAACTTCTATAGGCGATTCTTTTCTGCCCGCATACATGGTATACACGTTATATGATTCTGATATTAAATCTTGTTTTAATACGTCGATTTCCGATTGTAAGGGAGTAATATAATTAGAGTCGATTAGCAAGATTATGCCCGAAAAAGATTTTGGTTCAGCCAGAGCGTTACCTGCATAAATATAACCTAAGGCATCTACTGTAGAACCTTGTCGTTTTACGATTTGGTATTCGAAGGCTTCGCCTTTTTTTACCGTGTTATCTGTATATGAATTTTGGTTGCCAGCAACAGAAGCAATAGGCGATCCCCATGATAAAATTGTTTGGTTGGCACGCTTGTAAATATCAAAAACACCTGCATACGAAATGGCTGGCCAGGTTAAAGTAATGCCATCATTTTCTAATGCCAAGGCTTCTACTCGCAGCACTTGTTCTTTGGCTACTTGAGCCTTTGTGTACACATTAAAAGCGATTAAAATGAAAAGCAGTAAAAGTGTTTTTTTCATAAAATTATCTAATTTCTTCTGTTTGAACCAAATCAAATGTAGTAGAAATTTGGATTATACACCAAGCAATGGTGTTAAAATTAAGATATTTTTAACTAAAAAATCCTCATTAATAGCTTAATATTGCTAAGAATTGCGTATAACAAACGTAATAATTTTAAGATTAAACCTTTTATAAAATGAAAAAACTAATACTAGCAGTTTTATTATTCATTCAATTTTCAGTCTATGCCCAATTCCCCAATCAAATTTCTACGGCTCAATTGCCTGCTGCAAATGGGATGATATTGGCTTTGATAGACTACAATAAGGATGGGTTTACAGATGTAGTATATCAGAATGGTTTAAGTGGAAATGTCGAAATTTATAAAAATACAAATGGGGTGTTTTCTAATGCCACAAGCTCTTTGGGCTTTCCTACAATTGCTGGCTCAGGCCTAGGAAACGAGGGTGTTTTTAGAATAGATTATAACAACGATGCTTTCCCTGATTTGCTAATAACGCAATCTGGAAGTAATGGTAACATGCGTTTGTTTAGAAATAATTGCGGTCAGAATTTTACGGAAGTAAGTAGCGCCATGAATATGCCCACCAATACCAATATTGTGGCTCAATATCAAAGTTTAAATCCAATTGTTATCATAAGCGATATTGATAAAGACAATGATAATGATATATTATTTGCTCGTTTTGTGGGTGGTCAGTATCACATAAGTTTGTTGCGCAATAATGTAAGTTCTTTTGCTAGTCCGGTTAATATTATCTCAGGTTTTGGCTCAAGCACCACGCCTAATTTTGCAGTAATAGATTTTGATAACGACCGTGATGATGATTTATTAGTAGTTAGTAACACGGGTAATTCACAAGCGGGTGTGGTATCTTTATTCGAAAACAATGGTAGTGGTTTATATAGCTTTTTCTCTGGCACAACAAATATTACCAATAGCAGTCCGATAGGCTTTGCGCAGGTATTTGATTACAACAATGATGGCTTTCAAGATATATTATTAGGAAGCAAGGATACTGTTTTTCCAACTCCAAGTACTTTTACTCTTAAGGTATATAGAAATACAAATGGCACAGGAGCCTTTTCGGATCAAACCAGTAATTTTAACACACAAAGTAGTTTGTTAGGAGATTATTTTAACGCACATACTTTTGATTATAATAATGATGGTAGAACAGATATTTTATGGGAGATTAAAAACACATCGGGTACTACTTCTAGCCCAGCATTATTGAGGTTTAATGGGGGAAGCAGCTTTACCGAAGTGCAAAATACGCTAATCGCTAGTGCACAAACAGACGCATCTGTTACAGCTAATTTTGTTGTGTTCGATTATAACAATGATGGTTTATTAGATATCTTTAAACCGGGTGGTGGAACGCAAACCAATGCGCAGTTATTTAGAAATAATACTGCTTTAGGTGCAAATTATTTGAGCTTTAGTTTGCGTTCTTGTAACGGACAAACAGACCCAATTGGTGCGCGTATGTACATAAAGGTTGGTGCCAATACCATTCATAGAACCTATAGCGGACAAACCAATAATAGCACACAAGCCTACTCATTAGAAAAAGTATATTTTGGATTAGGTATAGCTAACAGAGCCGATTCATTAGTAGTATTTTGGCCAAACGGAAATGTAACGCGTATTGGTCAGGTTGGAGCCAACCAGCATATTTCTTTAAGTGATGGTTCTTGTAACCTAGGTGAGTTTGCCGAAATATCGTTTGCTAGCGATAGTATAACAGCTTGTAACACCCCAAGTGTAGCATTAACCGCTCCTTCAGGCTATACTAATTATTTATGGAGCACCAGTGAAACTACCAACAGCATTAATGTAACAAGCACCAATTGGTATTCTTGTACAGTAACTAGAAGCAATGGTTGTAGTGCTAAAGATAGTGTGTTTGTTTCGCTCGGAAACGCAGATATCATACAAAATGATACAACCATTATTTCGGGTCAGTCTATAACCTTAGATGCCACACCTCGCAGAAATTGCGGTCCGTCTGGTGCGCCTCTAAACAGAATAGTAAATGCTAATGATAATATTAGTCCGGATGTACAATATGTAGGCTCTCTTAACGGACATCATTATTATGTTTTTAATAACCCTAGCAATTGGACGCAAGCAGAGAGTGCAGCGGTTGCTTTAGGCGGTCATTTGTTGAGTGTTGAAAGTCAGGAAGAGAATGATTTTATAACCAGTATTCCTCAGTTATCTAATCAAAATATTTGGCTAGGTTTATTCAACGAAACTCCGGGTACGCCAAATTTTAAATGGGTAAATTGTAGTCCGCTTGCTTACACCAATTGGTCGCTATCTACTGGTTCTCCTGTGGCTGATCCAAATGCCAATCATGTATATATTCGTTCAAATGGTTGTGCTGATGCTGGCATGTGGAAGAATACGGATCAAAATCAAGCTTTACCCGATCCATGTGAATCAAACTTTTTTGGTGTAATAGAATTTGATAATAGTAATATCTTAAGTTACTTGTGGAGTACCAATGAAACTACCCCAAGTATAACTGTAACGCCAACCAACACTCGTGTGTATTCGGTTCAAGTTACCCAAAATCAAGCGGTATGTAATGCCAATGTAACGGTAACGGTTATGCAGCCTAGTAGTATAATAGATATAGATTCTATTTTTGAATGTAAGGCTACAAGCGCAGTAATAAGCGCAAATACTGGTTGGGATACCTACACTTGGAGCACCAGCGAAACTACCAGAAACATTACGGTAACCCAAACAGGCTGGTATAAAGTAACGGCTACATTTGGAGTGTCCTCAGCTTCTGATAGTATTTATGTAAGCCTAAACAATGTTCAAATACAAACCCCAGACACTACAGTTTGCGCAGGTACAAGTCTTCAAATTGTTGGTCCGAACCTACCGTTTACCATCGAAAATCAATACCAACAAAATTTCCAAACACCGCCTTACACTAATTGGAGTTCGGCAAGTAATATAACCTATAATGGCAGTAGAGTATTAGGTCCATTTGCAAATGATTCTGTTAGCTTCTCATTGGCTGGTTTACCAAGTCATGATTCGGTTATAGTAAGTTTTGATTTATTTGTTCACGATACTTGGGAAGGCGATTGCGGCTTGGTTGGTTCAGACCGATTTAAATTAAAAAGCGGAACCCAAACCGTTATAGATGCTACTTTTTCTAATAATGCAAGTTGTACTCAAAGTTATTCTAGCAGCGGAACTCCGGGAGCATATCCAGCTAAAACAGATGCTACTCAAAGTAATTTGCCTGTAAGATGTAACTTAAATGGCAGCACCACCAAATATACCATCACCAGAAGGTTTGCTCATTCCGATTTAAACTTGGCCTTATCTTTCATTGGTGATTTAAAAGATACTGCTGATAATAGTTTTTTATGTGATGAAAGCTGGTCGATAGATAATATTCAGATTCAAGTTAGAAAATTGGAAAAGGTATTATGGTCTACTGGCGATTCTCTTAAAAACATTACCGTAAACCCTACTAATCCATCTCAAACCTATTGGGTGAGAGTGCCAATTGGAAACAGCTTTTGCTACGATACCATTACGGTAAACACCTTCTCTGGTCCGCAAGCTGGCAACTTCTTTAGCTCTGATAGTATTCGTTTATGTAATACCCAATCTGTATCGTTGAGCATGCCAACGGGATTTGATAATTATATCTGGAGCACAGGTGCTACTACTCGTAATTTAGAAGCTTACAACAATGGTTGGTATATTGCCAGAGCTAGCACCAATGCTGGTTGCGGAGCTTTAGATAGCGTGCATGTAAACCTAAATAATTTTGGTGTTACGTTTACAGATACTACTATTTGCAAAAATAGTGTATTAGAAATTGAAGCCGATTTACGTAACAATACAACATCGTTTGATGGTCCGGCTGCAGTTAGTTACACTCCTGCACAAAGTATAAGTGGCTACACGTATTTGGGTGCTTACCACGGTCATTATTACTACCGTGCAAATACTCGCAGCAGATGGTCGGTTGCCGCACAAAATGCCTTAAATGCGGGCGGACATTTAGCTATCATCAATGATACATTAGAACAAAAATTCCTAGAAGAGATAAACGATAGCAATAGTTGGATTGGCTTATTTAAATCGAGCAGAAACTACTATGAGTGGATGAATGGAGATACGCTTATTTATAAGAATTGGGCTCTGTCTGAACCAAGTGCTTCGCCTGAAGATTATGTTTACATCCCTGGAAAGGCTTGCGGAGATAGGAAGTGGAAATCGAATACAGATAGTGATACGTTAAGTACTCTACCTTGTGAATCTAACTTCTATGGCTTATTAGAAATATATCCTGTAAGCTATAGTTATTTGTGGACCAATACAGAGTTTACTAAGAATAACTTTATCAATCCTACTGGTGATACCTTAATGGCATTGCAGGTAACTAAAAATGAAAATGGTTTTATCACTACGTGTTCGGCCGGAGCAGTAGATGTTAAAGTGGTGCCACTACCAGAAATAATTGGTGCCAACAAGATTTGTGATGGAGGCATTGAATTATACTACACGCCAAGAAGAGCGGGCAGCAGTTATAGTTGGACTGTCCTTGGAGGAACCATCGTTAGCGGTCAGAATACCGATTCTGTTTATGTAGAATGGACCACAGCAGGTATAGGTGGTATAGAAGTTACAGACTCGATTAGAAGTACAGGTTGTGTAAATAAATCTGGTTTTATAAATGTAGAAGTAATCCTTTTCCCTGAACCTGTAATTACAGGCGATTCATTGGTATGCGAAGGTAGTTTAGGCATGTACCGAGTTCCATTTAATGCAGATTATACCTACAACTGGAATGTTGCTGGTGGTATTATTGTAAGCGGAGATAACACAGAAGAAATTACCGTAGATTGGGGAACAGCTGGCGCAGGAATAGTGAATGTAAACGTAAGCAGTAATGCTAGTTCTTGTAATGCTAACTCGGGAGATTATAATGTAGTTATAAATCCACTACCAAATCCTGTTATAATGGGTTCAGACACGGCCTGCGAAAATAGCATATCTAGTTATAGCACAAGTAATACTCCTGGGCATGTATATACTTGGCAAGTAACAAATGGAGTGGTGGCAACCGGACAAGGTACTTCAAATGTAAATATCATCTGGGGGAATGCCGGTAGTGGTCAGATTATATTGATAGACTCCAATACAACCACCAAGTGCAAAGGTTCTTCAAATGCATTTGAGGTGTTTTTAGAAGAAGTGCCAGAACCTGTTGTTAGCGGTAATTCGGATGTTTGTAGTAATACCATCCATACGTATTCTACTCCTGCTGCCACGGGTAGAATTTATCAGTGGACTATCAGCAATGGTATTATACAAAGCGGACAAGGAACAAATACGATTTCTGTTTTATGGGATGCACCTGGAACAGGAACTTTGATGGTTTTAGATTCTATACCAAGTAGTGGTTGTAGAGCAATATCTGATTTAAAAATTATAAACGTATCCGATCTACCAACTCCGGTTATTAGTGGATTATCTTCTATATGTGCAGGAACAAATGCCGTTTATTCTGTACCTGCAAATACAGGTAGAACTTATCGTTGGTCGGTAAGCGGTGGTACTATTTTAAGCGGACAAGGAACAGCGTCTATTATGGTTAGCTGGAGCACAGCTGGTATTGGAAACTTAATTGTGAATGATTCTATAAATGCTTCTGGTTGTAATGCTAATTCTGCTCCATTTAATGTAGTGGTAAACTCAGCTCCAAGTCCAACCGTTAGCGGAAACAACGCTGCATGTTTAGGTTCAAACAGTATTTATACAGTAGGCGTTGGTCCAAATAATACGTATAACTGGACAGTTACAAACGGTACAATCGTAAGCGGACAAGGAACTAATTCTATCACGGA
>JAKRSG010000029.1 GCA_022402405.1 Bacteroidia bacterium
CCGATCTATAGGGTTTGTATGCTTAATGCCGTTTAATCTAAATTTCCCCTTCAATCGGCAGGAGTGTATGCTGCCTGTTTCGGTTCGAACCAAATACCACGACCCCGTAGATTTTATGACAATTCCTTCCATTTAATTTGCATGCAAGTTATTGAATTTATTTAGATTTTGTTTGACTGATTTTTGAGGATAGAAGAATATTTTTTAAGAATATTTTGAGTTTTTGGAAAGAATTAATAAAGTATATTTGTTTCTATATGAACAAATTTGCCATTACTTTTTCTCTAATACTTTTTGCTTTTTTGGGAAAGTCACAACACCTGCATTTTTACCCTCAGTCGGTTGGGAACATTTACAATATGAGTACTTGGGGTTCGCTGCCCGACGGCTCTGGACCTTCGCCAACTTCCTTTAGTATGAATAATGCCATTTTTCATTTTCAGAATAGGACATCTTTTCAACTTTTTGCTGCGGGTAATTTAACGATAAATGGTATAAATAGTGGGATGGTGATAGGAAATGGAATTAGTTTTACCAATTTTATCATTCCTATTGGTTATCAATTGCAAGTAGATTCTATATTCATAGATAGTGCTTCACAATTAACAAATTCGGGCGCAGCCAAGTGGAATAAGAGTCATTTTTCATTTCATAGTACAGTAGTTTACAATGATACCAATAATTTTCAGCAGATTTGGCCTGGTGAATATGGTAGGTTAAATTTACTTGGAGGACCAACAACAAGATTTTGGCCAGATACACGCACGAAACGATTAAAGGGAAATGTTCAAGTAAATAATATTTTATATTTGAGTTCATTGGTTTATTGTGATTCATTTTATCTCATGCTTGGTAGTTCATCGGTTCAGCCAGGAAATTTATATTATGAATTATTTACGCCCTATGGCGGGGTTATTGGAACCTTTAAACGATGGATGCCTAATGGTTCGTTTACTCAGGCTCAAGGATTATTTCCAATGGCAAGTATGCATAAGAAGTTTCAATGGGTAACAATTGGAACGCCTGTTGAGCCAATGTTTGGCGGGCTTGTTTCTGTTGAATATCGTAATTATTGGCCTGCCACATTTGGCCTCCCTATATATGATTCCACGGGAATTTTGCCGTTTCAATTAAACAAAGTAGAAATAGGGCATTTTAAGGTGGTAACAGAAAATGGCTTTTCGGGCGGACGATATTCTATAAATGTGGATCCTTTTGATATGGGCTTTATAATTTATCCCTATGCATTGAGGTTGCTAAAAAGAAATGATAGTTTGGGTGCTTGGCGGTTAGATTCTAATAGTTATTCTATTGGGGTTCATTCGTTGAGTAAAAGCACTGGTTATTCGAACATGCCTGCAATAGATGGAGAATATGTTATTTCTAGTGATTCTACCATAAATGTACTGCCTGTAGATTTAACCTATTTAAAGGGAGAATGGATAGGAGATGAGGTAAAACTTAAATGGACAACTGTACAAGAACGTAATGCAGATTTTTTTAGGATTTTGAGAGTTGAAAATAATAGTTCGGAGGAGAAAGTTAGGGTGAAAGCCTCAGGAAACTCAAATGTGAGGCAAAATTATTCTGCAAGTTTTTTGGTTGAAGAGGATGAAAAAGAAATGCTTGTTTTATTTGAGGCTTTTGATAGAGATGGTAACAAGAGTTTTTCGAGGCTAATTAGCTTACAAAGACAAGAAGCTCCTGCACAAATTTCTTTTTATCCAAATCCGTTTAAGGACGAAATAAAGTTAAATATAGAAAGTTTATCACCTGTTTTTATATCTATTTTTAATCCATTTGGTCAGCTAGTTTGGAGTGGAGAAAAATCTATAATTGATCCCATTATTTCTACAACAAATCTAGAGAATGGTGTATATTATATTCAAGCGACTTGCGAAGGAGTTAATTATTATGTTAAGCAAGTTAAAAACGAGTAGTTACTTTCTGCCTCTTGGGTGAAATTGCACTACAATGTCGTGCAGGTAAGCCCTATCTAAATGTGTATAGATTTCTGTTGTGGTAATGCTTTCATGGCCTAGCATTTGTTGCACGGCTCGCAAATCTGCCCCAGCTTCTACTAAACATGTGGCAAATGAATGTCGTAGGGTATGCGGACTAATATCTTTGTTTATTTGAGCATTTTTAGCAAGATCTTTTAGTATGTAAAAAATCATTTGCCTGCTTAATTTGCCTCCTCTTCGGTTCAAGAATAAAATATCATTACAGCCTGGTTTTGGATTTTGGTGTAGCCTAATTTCTTTGAGGTAAATATCTATTAATTTAAGCGCAGAATTGCCAATGGGGACTAATCTTTCTTTATTGCCTTTGCCAGTTACTTTTATAAACTTTTCTTTGAAATAAATATGTGAAATTTTAAGGTCGTTTGTTTCACTTACACGTAATCCGCAGGCGAACATGGTTTCTACAATTGTCTTATTTCGGAATCCTTCTGGAGTACTTAAATCGATGTTTGCTATCATGGAGTCAATTTCGTGCACTGCTAATACATCGGGTAATTTGCGACTTAGTTTAGGTGCTTCAAGTAATTCGGCCGGACTGTTTTTAATTTCGTCTTCAAGGATAAGGTAATGAAAGAATGCTTTAATTCCAGAGATAATTCTTGCCTGACTATTAGCTGCAAGTCCGAGTGAGTTTAAGTAGCCGATGAAAGCTCTGAGGTGAGAGAGTTTAATTTGGGTTGGATTAATACTTTCGTTTTGTTCAATGCTAATAAACTGCTGCAGTTTTTCTACATCATGAATATAGGCTTCAACAGAGTTCTGTGATAGAGATTTTTCTAATTGAAGAAATAGCTTAAATCCGTTGATGTAAGGTTTCCACATGCAGTACAAACATAAAAAAAAAGACCGACTCTTATTGAATCGGTCTTTTTTTATGATTAAAGTTGAAAGATTATTTCAATTTAACACTCATACTGTTACTAACTGTTACGCTAGTACCTGATCTTTTCCAGATAATAACCATAACAGAACAGTTTTCCTTTTTGAAAGTTGGTTGAATGAAAAAGTTTAATGTCTTTTCAAAAGTTTGGTCTTTTTTAGGAGCAGTAGCAAGAGCTTCACCTAAGATGTTATCACCAAATTTAGCACGTAATACATTGTAGTGAATGTTTTTCTCGATACTAGCATCAGAAGCTTGAGCATGCTCTAATTTATCTTCTAATAAATATCCACCAATTAGATATTCATCAGCACCATCAGAGAAGAATTTACCATTAGCTTTTACAGTTACTAAACCATCACCAGCATCAGATGCAGTTAATACAGCGTTAACTTTAGCTGTTTTAGCAGCTTGAGTGTTTACGTGACCGATTGCAGTAGTACCAGTTGAAGTGCTTCCACCAATCATAGCTACAAATGGTTCTTCAGCAGCACCAATGTACATAGCAGGCACACCAGAAGGTCTAAAAATACCATTCATTGCATTAGCATCAGCATTAGTCATTGGATCGCTACCAACTTGGCACGACATGATGTTTGCTTTGGTAGGAACTTGAGCTTTGATCTGCTCTTTAGCAGGTTTACCATAAGCTCCGCATGGAGGACACCAAGTACCACCGAAATAGATTACAGT
>JAKRSG010000281.1 GCA_022402405.1 Bacteroidia bacterium
CTTGGCCAGCCTCCAAATAATACATAAACAACTCCTCGCCTTCATCACCCTCAGATAGCAACTTTACTCTACCTTTTACTATAAGCATGGTATGTTTTAAAAACTCCCCTTGTTGCATAATAGTATCACCCGCTTTAAAACGCTGTATACGGCCGTTGGATGCTATTATCGCCTTTAGGTCATCATCAAATTGAGGATAATATATATCTAAATTCTCTTTTATCTGTTCCATTCTTATTAGTGTGACAAATAAAGCAAATTTATGTTTATATAACTAATTAAAAGAAGGACTGTAGCGCCTCCAACTCCTTCAGATATGCAAAAGCTGGCTGGCGCATAGGCTTTTCAATGTAGGCTACCACCTGTTTATAGTGTTTAGACCTTTCTATATCTAACGGATCTGTTGAAGAACTAACCAACACCACTAAAATTTCAGCATGTAACGAAAGTTTATTTATAGCATCCATAAACTCCCAGCCATTCATATCTGGCATATTTATATCTAACAGAATAAGCGTTTTGTCTTGCTTTTTATCATGTTCAATAAGCCATTCTAAGGCAAGTGGCGCTTTTAAAAAGGTAATCGGGTTTGGATGAAAATTAGCAAAAATTGCTTGTTGCTTATTTAGCATCAAGAATAACTGATCATCATCTACAAGTAAAAGATTAGCTTTCATTTTCTTGTTCAAATATCTTTGAATGGTGCGCTTTCAAGGTTATATCTCTGATAATGCCATCCAACTCCTCTGCAGATTTAGAAATAAAATCCACTATCTCATCTTTCCCTAATTCATCAGACGTTTCATTGAGTTGAAGTAACTCCACTAATCCCATTAATCTTGCTAAAGGTGCTCTTACTACATGAGATTGAATCCAAGCAATTTCCTTTAATTGCTCATTTTGCTTTTTGATAAGCTCATTATTATGAAGCAATTCTTTGGTTCTCTCTTTTACTTTTTCCTCTAAAATAAAGTTCTGATCCTTAAGTTGAGACAATAAATAAACATTATATAACAAGTTTTTAATACGCAACTCAACTTCAGATAAGTTAAATGGTTTAGTCAAAAAGTCGCTTGCCCCAGCAATTAATGCGTTCTTTTTGGTTTCTAAGGTAGCATCAGCAGTTAAAACAAGAACAGGCATATAACCATTTAAAAGTCCCTCATTTTTTAGTTGGTTCATAACATCAAAACCAGATAAATAAGGCATCATTAAATCCAATAAAATAATGTCTGGCTTTTCGGTTTGAACCAATGAAAGAACCGTTCTAGGATCTTTAGTTGAGATAACATTGCTGAAATTACGCATTGCCAACAAGTCTTCAAGAACCTCTATGTTTGATTCTTGGTCGTCTACAATTAGTATTTTGGCATTGAGTAAATTTTCATTCATACGCAAAAATTAATATTATTTTAAGATTTTCAAAATATGTTTATTGGAAATAACTATCAATGGTTTCAAGAAGTTCGGTAATAATTATTGGTTTAGACATAAACTTCTTAACACCAACGCTTTGCAAATACTTAATATTGCTATTTAAAACATCTGCACTTATCACTACAATCGGAATATTTTGTGTGGATGGATTAGAAAATAGAATTTTGGCCACCTCACTACCATGGATATCGGGCAAATGTAAATCTAATAATACTAGCTTGGGTTTGTGTTGCAAACATAAATCTAATGCATCATTTCCATACATAGTGGTAATTAGTTCTATATTGGGTCTCTTTGTCTCTAATACTTGACTAACTAAATCTACATTGGTTAAATTATCTTCAATATAAATAATATTGCCAGCAATTTTTACTGTCTCACTCTCAATAGATTCAACATTTTGTTCAACAAACGTTTCATCAATACTAGATTGGCAAGCAGGAACCTGTACAGAAAAACTGCTTCCTTCTCCTAATTTGCTCTGAACCCCCAACTTACAATTCATAATTTGAGCTAATTGCTTAACTACAGCCAAGCCTAAACCAGTACCTTCAACCGTGCTGTTTTCAGCACCAATTCTTTCAAACGGACTAAAGATTTTACCTAAATCATTTTCATCTATTCCTTTTCCGTTGTCTTTTATGGTAATTTTATATTCAATTAATTCATTTTCTTTGCTAAAAACAGGCTCAATAGTTATCCAAACCTTTCCATTAATACTGTTATACTTAAGCGCATTATTCATTATATTAATGAGTATTTGTTTAAGACGTTGCTTATCCGTTTTTACAAATGCTGTTTTTGTTACTTTTAATATTGTTTCTATACTTATATTTTTGTTGTAGGCCGCACTTGCTAATAGTTCTGTAACTTCTGAAATGAGAATATTTAAATTTACAGGTTCTATAGAAATACTGAGCTTTCCGCTTTCTATTTTTGAAATATCAAGTACCTCATTTATTAAATTTAATAGATGCTGACCGCTTTTTAAAATATGGTTAATTCCCCTTTCCTGAGAAGGTGTTGGGTCGCTCATTTGCAAAAGTTGTGCGAAGCCTAAAATAGCATTCATAGGCGTTCTTAACTCATGACTCATTCTAGATAAAAACTCACTCTTAGATTTATTAGAATCTTCTGCTTCCACCCTCGCATAAAACAAATCCATATTACTTTTTTCAAGTTCTTTGGTTCGCTCCTTTATTTTTCTATCGAGGTTTTGATTGAGATTTAAAATTTCCTTTTCGTAGTTTTTTCTATCAGTTATATCAATCAAGGTAGCTGATAAAAACTGAGGGATATTATTTTCATCAGAAATCAATTTGGCTGTCATTAAGGTAGAAAAAACAGACCCATCTTTCTTAACGTGCTCAACCTCTTCTAAGTCGAAACCACCCTCTGATTTAATTTTATCTAATAAAGGTAAAACATGTTTCAATTGTTCAGCTGTATGAAATATACCTAAATGCTTTCCTATTAACTCAACAGGCATAAATCCATGCATATTGGCAAATGCATTATTTACATATAGAATATTACCCTCTAAGCTGGTAATAGCAGCTCCAAAATAGGCCTGATCCGATATAATTCTGAATTTCTTGAGCTCATCAGTTGCCATTCTTTTTTCTGTAATTTCAACATCAGAGCCTATATAACCAATTAATTCTCCTCTAGAATTTGTTTTAGGAACCCCATTGGTGGAAACCCAAATTAAGGTACCATCTTTTTTTACAATAGGATTCTCAAAATCTTTAAGTGTAACCCCCTGATTTAATAAATTCTCTCCAGCAATTTTATAGGCTTCTCTCCCTTCTGCTGGATGAAGGTCATAAAAATATTTTCCAATTAATTCATCTGGTTTGAACCCATAAACCAATTCAGACATTTCATTAAGATAAGTATATTTACCTTTCATATCTGTTTCCCAAATAACAGATTTACTATGCTTAGAAATAAGCTTAAATCTGTTTTCACTATCCTTTAAAGCGTCTTGTGTTTTCTTGTTTTCTGTTATATCTCTCCAAGTAGAAAAAATAACATTTTTACCTTTTAGTTTTATCTTGGCAAGCGAAATATTTACCCAAAATAAAGTTCCATCAAGCTTCATATGTTGCCATTCAAAATGAATGGCTCCCAAATCAGCTACACTATCCATTATTTCTTTAGAATATGATTTTGAATATGCTCCATCGCTCTGATAAGTTGGAGAAATATCTTCTGGCCTCTTTCCTATTATATCGTTCTTTGTGCCTCCAATCATTTTAATGGCAGCCTTGTTACAATCTATAAAAATTCCAGATTCCATTATTAAATAAGCATCAGGAGAGTTCTCAAAAAGAACCGAATATCTTTCCTCATCATTTATTCTTTTTATTACATTAACTAATGAGGCTCCTATACCATTTAGAAGGGTTTGTTCTAAAATAGAAAATGTGTGGCATTTTTGGGTATAATCTAACCCAATAAAACCAATACATGTTCCCGAATCAATTAAAGGGGCAGTGATTATACTTTTAATATCCTGAACCAAAAGAAACTCTTTAGTAAAAGAATCCAAATGGGAGTTTAATACATCATCAACTATAACTTCCTTTTGCTCCTCATGTAAATTTTTAAAAAAACTAGGGAAATCAGAAAAAGGAATGTTCTGCAAATTTTCTTTAGCAGGACTAACACCAATATTACACCACTCATGTGTATTACTACTCGTTTCTAATTCGTTATTATGTAAAAACAAATACGCTCTATCTGCAAACAAAAACTCACCACACGAAAGTAATATATGATTAATAACCAAGTCTAATTCGGAGAATTTTACCTGAATTAATTCCCGAGAAAAACGAGTGAGCATTTCTTGCATCTCTCTAAACCTCTCAATTTCCTTGTGGTAACTATTCTCCATAGGGTACAACGTTAATTTGTTAAATTTGAATTTACTAAGGTAAATTTTAAATCATGCTTTTGTTATATATAATAAGGAAATTTTCTTTTGGACACATCAAGGATGTAACTAGTGGTTTTCTTATTTAATTAGCGATTGAGGCTTTTTTGGAGTATAAATTATTAAGGCAATTCTATTATTTTTTCATGTATTTTTATAGATAAATCCCTTAATTCGTAACAATATCAATTAAAATGGAATCAAATAGAGTAATTTTATTAGCCGATGATCATGTAATTATACGTAGGGGGTTTAAATCTTTGATTGAAAATCATTGTGGCCCCTCTCAATGGGTAGAAGCAGATAGTGTAAATGATGTACTTAAAGTATTAGAAGAAACTAAGATTACTCATATGGTACTAGATATGCAGTTACTCAATTCACATATTCTAGATGTACTACAGAATTTAATCCCGAAATACCCACAAATCCCCATTCTAATATATTCTATGAGCTCAGAGGATATTTATGCAGCTAGGTTGAAAAAAATGGGTGTAAAAGCCTTCTTAAGTAAACAAAGTGATGAGGCTGAAGTAATACATGCCATGCGCTCCTTTTTTGAAGGACTCTCTTACTTTTCTCAGAAAGTTAGAAATCAGTTCATGGATAAATCTTTCAAGTCAACTAATCCTATGATGCAATTATCTGAAAGGGAATTGGCCGTTTTACATTACTTATTACAAGGAATATCTGTCAAAGAAATTTCAACCCGCCTAGATGTTAAGGCAACTACTACTGCTACTTACAAAGCCAGAATATTCGACAAATTAAACGTTAGTAATTTATTTGAACTAAAAGAATTAGTTGAACAACTAAATGATAAGTCAATTGCTTAGATATGTTACTTTTATACTCCTCCTTGGGTATTCCTGCTTATTATCTCTAAAAGCACAAAATAGTTTTGATTTAAAACATCTGAATCAGGAAAATGGGTTACCTCAAAACAGTGTGAATGATATTTATTTTGATCATTCTGGATTTTTGTGGTTCAGTACAGAGGATGGAATAATTAGATACGATGGCAAAAAAACGCGCATTTTCAATAGCTTAAACACACCCATAATTAAAAGTGATAGGTTCAGATGGATCTTGCCAAACCACCAAGGATATGCACACGCCATTAGTGCAGATGGTAAGTTTTTTGATATCAAAAATCATGAACTTATTTCAAATGAAATGGAAAACCAAAAATTCATTTCTTTCAGTGGAATATTGCCTCAAATATCAACGTTAAATAAACTAATCGATATAAGCACATCGGTTTTACACAGAAAGTATGAAAACATTTTTCCATATCAACTGCTCGCCATCTCCTCCAATGAATTATTGGCTATGTCGTCTGAACAAATTCTATTGTTCAAAAATGCAAACTTTGAAGATAGTATTCCTAAACCATTTCAAGGAAAAGGAAAACTGTTTAACATACAATCAAACTTTTACATTGGCACTCCAAAGGGAGAAATTTATTGGGTAAATAAAAGGAAGCGAAAATTAGAAAAATGCATTGTGAACTACAGCAAAAGGGAAATAAAGCTGGATAAACTTTCTTATTTCTCCAAAGGTGAATTAAACCATACCTATGTTCATAATGCTGAAAGCCTTTTTGAGCTTAAAAATAAAAATTCTCCTCTCAATTTAGAATTAACTTTTTTAGTTGATTTACCCGTAAAGCATAACTATGTAAATGTGGTTTCTGGAAATGTAAATGCTTTTGCCATTGGTACTGTTAACAACGGAATTTATATTTATCAAAAATCGAAGTTTAAAAATTTAAATCGTTTTATTCATGTCGATGATCCATACTATGCTATAACTCGCATGGGTGATACCATTATTAGTACAAATCAAGATGGATTTTATAATGGTAATCAATTTAACTACCCTTTTTGCCCTCAAGAAATTGAAACAAGTGTTTTATACTATAATTCTAATTTTATCTGGTATGGTTCTAATGGTAAATTATTTCAACATAACACCATAAATAAAAAGAATACTCTTTGTTATAATGATTCAAAAGAGATAACGTGTATTAGTGGTTTTGGAGATAGTGTTTTAGTTAGTACCTCAAACGAACTACTTCTATTTTATAAAAACAAGTTAATTATTAACAAGGCCCTTCCAAACCAAATTAACGCTGTAATTAAAACCATTAAATTTTCTGAAAAAGGGGAAATTTTTCTTGGAAATTGTTCTGGACTTTTCAAAGTAATTAACTTTAATCATCGAAGTTTAAGCTTATCCAAAATAATCGGAAATTATTGTATTAGAGATATTGAATTCTATGAAAATCTCACCTTCCTATGTACATATGGAGATGGAATTATTGTCGAAAAATCAGGTAAATTTATCCAATTACCTCTAGACCCATCTACCTACTTAAACAAATCTCATAGCATTCAAATTGATAATCGAAAACATATTTGGATCAGCACAAATAATGGCATTTTTGAAACTACGATCCCTTTAATTCAAGCCTATATTAACGATACCTCTTTAGGATTAAATTATAATAGATTTGGTACTTCACTTGGTATAAAAAATGCAGAGTTTAATGGGGGTTGCTTCCCCTCAAGTTTGCAAGATAAAAATGGAAATATTTACTTCCCCTCTATACAGGGTTTAGTAACTTTTAACCCAAATGATTTCAACGAAATTTATACGAAATCTCCCATTTTAATAGATCAAATATATTTTAATCGTTCTCCAGTAGAAGTAGTAAATGATTCGGTTATTAAAGTCGATAATAATGTTGAAAGCTTAAAAATTAAATTGGTTACATCACAATGGATCAATAAAGCTGATATCATCTATCAACTTATTGGTTACAACAAAACTCCTATCCGAATGGTAAACATAGAAGACATCATATCGTTTACCAATTTGCCATCTGGAGAATATATTTTACAAATTAAAAATGTTGCAGGCTTAAACCCACTTTCTTACCCCACTAAGCAAATCAGAATTATCGTTAGCGAACAATTCTATGAAACCATTTGGTTCCAGTTAATCATTGTTTTTTTACTCGCAATTTTAATCTATATAATGCTAAAAATACAAAGCAAAAGACTACTTAAAAGAAATGCTAATTTAGAAGCATTGGTTTATAAAAGAACCGAGGAGCTTACTCAAACTAATCATGTATTATCAAAAGCAAATTCGGAATTAAAACAATCTGCCGGTGTGAAAAATAAATTGATTTCTATCTTATCGCATGATATTATTACACCCATAAAATTTATGGCCATTGCCGCCAAAAACGTAAAAACAGATGGCGATAAACAAGAATTGTTTCAAACTCTTAACGATATACAACACACTGCAGATAGATTATTTGATAATGCTCAAAATATCCTAAATTGGATTAAGTACCAAAACAAACTCATAAAAGTAAAAAAAACGAATGTTGCTCTTTATCCTCTTGCAGAAGATTTAGTTGAACTTCTCAAAGAAGCTGGCGAAATAAATAAAAATGTAATTCGAAATAATATTGATCCAGATGAGATTATTAAAACAGATGAAATATTACTCAAAATATTAATTCATAATATACTATCCAACGCTGTTAAATACGTTAAAAACGGTCATATAAATATTGATATGGAACAAACTGAAACTAGTAATAATATAATTATTAGTGATAACGGAAGCGGCCTTAGTCAATCAAAATTAAATAAAATAAAATCTATATTGCATAGAAACGAATCTTTTTTAATCGATAACGCCTCTGAAGGAGGAGGTTTAGGTTACATCATTATTTCTGAATTATCAAAAATGATAGACGCAGTTGTAGAAGTTAAAATGGCTGAACCAAATGGACTAATAGTAATTTTGTCTTTACCAAAAAATTAGTTTTATTTAAAATAATTAACCTATATTTGAAATAATACTCAAAACAAATTATGCCTTTAAACGAACAAAAAATCAATGCAAATAAACTTTTTGCCGTTATTTTTAGTTGCTTTCTGTTTTTTTTAAATACCTCCTTTGCTCAAGAGAATAAAATAAAAATTGCTTTAACTAAACTCAGCAAATCTACAACAGTTGATACCAATAGAGTACAAATATACGCAGACCTGGCATTTTTCTATCATACTGTAAATGCCGATAGCACTTTGTTTTATGCTAGAAAAGCCAAAAATGATGCCCTTAGGTTAAAATACAAAAAAGGATTAGCAGATGCATACAAACTTATGGCTATTGCTCATTATGTGAAGTCTGAAGGTGATACGGCAATTAAGTTAAATAACTTAGCCTTAAAAATGTATAGTCAATTGGGCGATTTAAAAGGTCAGGGAGCCGTGCTAAACAATATTGCCATCATTTATCACAACACAGGAAGATATGATGAAGCAATTCTAACTCATAAAAAAGGTTTGC
>JAKRSG010000282.1 GCA_022402405.1 Bacteroidia bacterium
CGTTTCATTCATTTTTACTTGTGAGCCAATTTTCTGGTTTAACTGATTTATTGCATCATTCATTGCCTTATCGGCTGCGCCTAAATCTTTTCTAGGAACATTTACTACACCCGTATAATCAATGGTTTGATCCAATCCTGTTGAACCACTTAATTTCATGGTTTGTGGCCCCATTTTTACATCAAATTCTTCTGTATGCACCCTACCCTTTTCTACAGTAAATGCTATTTTAGTATTTTTCATACTTAGCTCTTTATATTCTGGTTTTTGGATAAAATCGCTCACCTGATTTAAGGCTTTAATATCCTTAATCTGTGCATTAGGAATAGACAAATTACCTGTTACATACAACACATCAAAATTAGGCTGCATATTCTCTGTTAAAGCGGTTTTCATAGTAAAATCTGCACCAAACAAACCAAATACATGTTCGGCGGCTGGCGCTAACTTTTGAACCGTATTAAACGTTTTAAATGCTTGTTGAATATCTAAGTTAACCATGGTAAACTTAATATCAACTTTCGGTTGCTTAGGGTTTTTGGTTTCATAATAACCTGTCATTTTCATGTCTGAACCCAACAATTTAAGAGCAATGTTTTGAAAACTTAATTTTTGATCTTTTACCTCAATATTTCCGATAAAATTTTGAATATCCATATTGGTATAAAGTAACTTATCTATTCTACTATTTAGCACAAATTCTATGTTAGCTGGAACTTCAACCACCTCCATTTTAGAGGTATCTTGTGCTGCCTCCTCTGGTTTTGCTGTTTCTTCTGCCATAAATGCGTTGGCATCAAACAAAGTGCTACCAAAGTTTAATCGGCCTTTTAACGGACCTTTATCAAAATAATAGGCTAAGAAATTACTAATTTCTCCTTCTAAGCGCATATCGCTTCCCCCAATTTTTGCATCAAATTCTTTTAAGGCAATTGCTTTAGGTGCTAAACTCATTTGGGCTATACGCAACTCAAATGCTTTAGGCAAATCGGGTGAAGTATATACCATATTTGCTACGCCTAAATTACCCGATGCCGAAAAATTCTCATAATCTCCCTTTTCAACCGTACTCAAATTTCCTTTGATAACCCAATCAGATGATATCAATCCTTTAACGGTTGTACCTTCTGGCATTGGCGCTAATTTTACTACATTGTCTAAATTTATTACCCCTTTGGCAAAGGCATCTATAAAAGGATCCGACATAGGTGTTTTAACCAAAAGTTTAGCATCAAACGGATCTTTCTCAATATCAAAATGTAGCTTACTTAAATCAACCACCGTTTTGTCTAAATCACCATCAGGATTTTGAATACTTAACGCCATCTGAACATTTTGAACAGGAACAGGCAATGCAGAATATTTAAACCATCCATTTTCTATACCTACGTTTAACCCAAAACCTGGCATTTGTGTATCGTTATAGGTTCCTTTTACATGACCATCAAAAGCTAGTTTTCCTTTCGATTGTAAATCACTAAAATCCTTTGCATATAGAGCAGGAATTAAAGATAAGAAGTTCTTAAATTCATTTTGTTTGGCAGCATAAGTAATGTCCATTACCATATCGTTGCCTGGCATAGCAAATTTCCCATTAAAAGCAAATTGCAAATCGTTTAAGGAAACTGTATTTTCTTTAAAAGTAAACTCCATGGCACCCATGTTAGCATCTATGGTAGCATCTGCCTTGCAAGCCACTTTGTTTAGGTAATTTATACCGTCCATTCCAACTGTCATGGAAGCAATACTCAATTGATTTTTCATTTCAAACAACTGCTCAGAAAAATCACCCGACAGAGTATAACTCAAGTTACTTAGTTCGCTAAACATATTGCCTGCATCATCTTTGTAGTAGATGTAAGCATCAACAATTTCAAGAGAGTTTAATTTTAAATTAAACGCACTACTGCTTGTATCTGCAGGTTCTTCTGTGGCAGAACTATCTGTTTTAGTTATATCCCAATTGGCTCTTCCATCTTTTAAAACCAATGCTTTTATTCTTGGCTGAACCAATTTAATTTGTTTAACAATCATTTGCTCGCCAGATATGAAACTCATTACATCGAGACTAACCGTAAAATCTTTAGAAGAAAATAAAGTGTCGGACGAAAAATCGTTTACGCCTACCACAGAAATATCTTGTATTCCAATACTTAAATTAGGGAAATTTTTGATGAGACTAATGGATAAATCTTCATTGAAATTTATTTTAGCATTTACTTGTGTATTGGCTTGTTCTTTTACCAATTGTACAATTTTACCTTTGAACAAAAAAGGAGCTATTAACAAAAAAAGAAATAGCAATACAATAATCAGAATGGAATATTTTAGTATTTTCATGTTACAAATTTAATTAACAGTTTCGGTATTATGCTAGCATCATAAGCATTTTATACATTTTGGTTCAGCCCATTGCTAAAAAACCTGCAAATAAACGCTTGAGTATGCAGGCTTATTTTAAAATCCTGTGTCAAATTGTATCTTGCAAAACCATTATGCAAGAATTTAACGCCATTAGATTAAATAAATTCATTTCCGATTCGGGCATTTGCTCTAGAAGAGAGGCCGATAAATACATCGAAAATGGTCATGTCTTTATTAACGGTAAAAGAGCCAAAATAGGCGATCATGTTAAACCTGGCGATAAAGTTAGAGTTAACGGTATGGACTTAGAGCCTGCGCAAGGAGAGGAAAGTATTATTATTGCCCTCAACAAGCCTGTTGGCGTAACCTCTACTACCGAAATGGGTGTTAAGAACAATGTGGTTCAATTTGTAAATCATAGTAAGCGCATTTTTCCTATAGGTAGGTTAGATAAAGATTCGCAAGGATTGTTGTTTTTAACCAACAATGGCGATTTGGTTAACAAAATTTTAAGAGCCGGAAACAAACATGAAAAAGAATACGTAGTTACGGTTAACAAACCTCTTACAGAAGCCGTAATTAAAGGCATGATGGAAGGAGTTCCTATGTTGGGCGTTACCACCAAAAAATGCAAAATTGTACAAGAAACACCCTTTGTTTTTAGAATCATTTTAATTCAAGGCTTGAACCGACAAATACGCAGAATGTGTGAGCATTTTGGGTATGAAGTTCAAAAGTTAGAAAGGGTAAGAATCATGCATATTCAATTAAAAGGCATTCCGCTAGGAGAATGGCGAGATTTAACCCATACAGAGCGTGAAGAATTATTCAAACTAATCGAAAAATCTGAGTCGAACGACCAAAAATCTAAGTCGAACAACAAAACCCAAAACACCAGCAATAAGCCTAAAAATAAGTTGGTTCAGCCAGAAAAGAAAAGCTTTAAACCTGCCATGAAAAAAACAAGTGGTAGAAACAAAAATGTAAAATCCTACGCACCCAAAAAAACAGCAAATAAAAGACGCAGGTAGTAAATAAGCTACTTACTTGGAATAATAATTTCGAATTTAGTACCCTCGTGTAATACCGAGTGTACTTTTATTTCGGCACCAAGCTTATCGAGTGCGTGTTTAGCATTGTATAAACCAATTCCAGAACCCATGGCAGCAGCAGTAGCTCTGTAAAACATTTCGAAAATCCTGGGTTGATATTCTGGGTCTATTCCAATACCATTATCTTCTACCACAATTCTAACCAAACTACCCTCAACTATAGCCTTGATTCTAATCCATTTATCAGGATTATTTTCACGTTGATATTTAATGGCATTTGAAATTAAATTTTGAATGGCTACTATAATAACAAGAGGGTCGTTGTTAAATTCTTCATCCTGCTCCACCTCATATGTCATGTGGATATTTTTACTTTTTGCATCAGACTCGTACATTTCTGCAAGCGTTGCAAGAAGTTCATTAAAATCGATTTGCTTGATGGTTAACTCACCGCGCTTAATTTTATAGTACTCTAACAAGTTATGAATAAACTCATCTAATCTACCAACATTCTTAGAAATTAATTCTGTGTATTCCTTAATTTCATTAAAATTATTGCTTTTAGAAAGCAAATTAGAAATAGCCAAAATTCCCATAAGAGGAGAACGTAAATCGTGAGAAACGCTATATACAAAACGATCTAAATCTTTATGTGCCTCTACCAATTCTTTATTTCTGATGGCTAATTCATTTTTAGTAAAATAGAACTCAAAACCATCTCTAACAACATCTCGAATTTCTTGCTCTACCCAAGGCTTTTTGATATATCTGTATATATTTCCTTTATTGATTGCCTCAGTTAAAGCATTCATATCGCCATAGGCAGTTAACAAAACTCGCAAGGGTTTTGGATAACGCTCTTTTACTTTTTCAAAAAACTCAATCCCCGAAACAAAAGGCATTCTATAATCAGAAATGATAACATGTGGCTCGCATTCGCTTAGCATCTTAAGTGCTTCTTCTGCACTTGATGCCAATTTGATATCAAAATCTAATCTAAACATGGCCTTAAATGATATAAGATTATTTCTTTCATCATCTAAGTAAAGTACTAAAGGTTTTTGTAGATTCTCTGTTTTCATAGACTAGGAAATTTTTCTTAGGTTTGTTTTCAATTTAATAGTAATAGTGCTTCCAAGGTTTGGTTCCGACTTAATATCAATATCTCCTTCGTGCATGGCTATCGTTTTATAAACAATAGACATTCCCAATCCAGTACCTTGCCCAACAGGCTTAGTGGTAAAGAAAGGTTCAAATATTTTGTGTTGCACTTCTTGGCTCATTCCAATTCCGTTATCCTCAAAACTAATAAAAACGTAATTATTTTCAAGTTTTAAGGAAATTTCTACCCATCCACCTTCATTTTCACCATGTTTTTCATTGATAGCAAACAATGCATTGCTCAATAAATTAAGAAAAACCTGATTTAATTTACCCGGATAACAATCTATCAATAAACTACCAGAGTAATTTTTCTTTATTTTAATTTTCCCCATTTGGTTGTTTAAAATAACCAAAGTAGACTCAATGCCTTCTATAATATCTGCTGGAATAATAGAGTCTTCATCGTTTCTTGAGAATATCCTTAACCCTTTTACAATTTCAGAAGTTCTGTGCGCTCCATCTTCAATACCTTTAAGCAAGAAATTCATTTCTTCTTTCAAATAATCGTACTCAATATCCTCCTTTAAACGATTTATTTCAGCCATTTTAACCTCTACAGGTTTATCCTCTACACATAATCTCTCATACTCCAATCTTAAATCATCTAACATTTGAATATCACGTTTAAGCGGATTAACATTAGAGGTAACAAAATTAATAGGGTTATTAATTTCATGGGCAATACCGGCTGTTAGCTGACCCAAAGTTGCCATTTTTTCTTGTTCAATTAATTTAGATTGTGTGGCTTTTAAATCGTCTAAGGTTTGCGTTAATTGAGTATTTGCTTTTGTTAAATCATATGTTTTCTCTTGTACTTTTTGCTCTAAAATAACATTTTGCTCTTTTATCAACTTCTCATTTTCCAAAGCTGCTGCAAGGGCCTCTTTTTCCTTTTCCTGCTTTTGTTTTTGTAGGGTATTTATTTTGTCGGCTAGCGCAAACGACAATAACGCCACTTCTAATGTTGCTCCAATTGGTAAGGTATAGGTGGTAATCCAATTAAATGGTAAAATACCTAAATTTCGAAATACAAACATAACCACACCTGTAATAAAAATTGACCAAGCACCAATAAAATATTTAGCAGAATTTATGCCTTTATTTACAACTTTAAATGCCAAAATAAACACAACAATAGAACCAGGCATCCCAATACTATCCATCATTCTACCACTAATTTGATCAAACCCAAGTATTCTAACTAAAGCCGCCAATCCATAAGAAACAGCAACCACACTTAACAACTTATCTAAAAATGGTTCAAGCTGCCTTGAGTTTAAAAACTTTTGAATAAACAATACCGCAAATAGTCCAGAACAGGCTGGTAAAATAACTATAGCATATTTTACTACTATAGGATAACTTCCTAATATGAGAGAAAATAAATGTCCGCTTAACGTAATTTGTCCTAAACCAATAAACAATATATAGAAAACATAATATAAATAGTTTTTATCTTGAGTAGAGATAAAAACAAACAAATTATAAAGCATCATCACAAACACCACCCCCATAAATGCGCCATAAATTAAATCGCGCATATTATTCATTCGAATAGCATCCGTATTTTTATAAACCTTTAAAGGTAAAATCATTTGTTCGGTTCCACTTACCTTAAAATAAACTTTCTTTAGTTGGTTCGAAGCAATAGTAAGTGAAAACATTTTGAAAGTACCAAAAGTCTTAAAACTTGAATACCCCTCACCAAACTTGTATGCAATGGGATTGGCTGAATTTTCAGGATGTTCATAAAACTCAACACTATCAATCAAGGGATTTTCTAGAACCAACATCAAGTTAGAATCATTAGATTCATTCCTAATGGATAATTCAATCCAAACAGGATATTTCACATAATCAAAATCTAGTTTTCCGTCCAAGCTTTTCCCAATGTTAAAATATTCTATGGCTTTATTTAAATCAGCTTTCTTTGTAGAATCCACCCATACACGCATACTCTGCGACAACATCATTGGTTCGCCCAAAAATATCACTTGAGCAAAGGGTTTTTGAGCCATCAAAACCAACAGCACTAAAGTTATAAAAAATCTATTTAGCATGAGTTAAATTTAAATCGTACATAAATTCCATTTCCCCTTTCGGACCCTTTTCTTTAGCATAACCCGTTAGATTATCTCGCAATTTAAAAATAGCTTCCTTTTCTTCCTCGTTGGCATTGGGTATATTAACCAAGTCGTTTATCAATAAAGCTGTGGCTGTTAAATCTTCCTTGGGATAATAAAAGGTTCCATTTTTACCCAACTCCCTTACTATTTCAAATCCAACTCTTAGGCAATTTCTTAATGTCCCTGGTGAACATAATGCCATAAGATATTTTATATTTAATTGATTGGCAATGGCTACTCCCACCCTGCCCATATAAATACTACCAATGCCATAACCAGCAGCTTCTTTAGAATTCCAAAGCCCACAAAATTCTGCTACTTGATATGTCCCTAATCGTTCAGTGTATTCATAAATTCTATCATCTAATATAGCAATTGCATCTTCCATAGGCATTTTTAACATCTTACTCTTAATTTGAAGCCTACCTCCGCCATATACCTTTGAACCATCCTCAGACTCTACTATTATAGCATAAGTATCTGGATCGCCAATCCAATCTGCATTTAAGGATGTTACTTTTGTAACCCCATACGATTCAAGAACCATATGATGCCCCTTAATGTATCTTAAACACGCCGTTGGGTCTTCCGTAACTTTAAAGGCTCTAATTTTTATCATTTGAATGTGAATATACTATTTTATTTAAATCTCTTCTTAACGACCTTTTTTCGGGCTCGCTTTCTCTGGCAATTCTAAAAATAAAGGCAATCTCTCTCTGCTTTATCTGTGGTAATACCTCGTTAAACCTAACAGCTAATTCCTTAAATGTTTCGGTTTGAACCAAATCAAATCCCGCACCCTTTCCATGTTTCAATCTCAAATTTAAAAAGGAGAATTGTGTCATAGGCTGGAAAGAAAGATTCATCAGCGTGCATTGCAACCAAATCTTCTGTAAAAACTCTCCTGCATGTAAAAAAGCTTCAGCACTATAAAAAGGCATACTTATTATTCCAATAGCTGATGATTTACTAACCGCTTTTTTACTTGTCTTCTTGAAGGCTTCACCACCACCAATCCGGCGTAAAAAATCCATCGCATTTCTATTATTGGCAATGCGTAAAGCTAGTTTTTCGGCCTTACTTACATTTAAGGTATCTATGTCTAAACCATCTTTAGTTGCCAAAACTTCTGCCTCCGAAAATCTTAGTTCTTTAGTGAAAATATCGTGGTGACCTTGCGGATGTAATAGCAGATTCATTTCAGCAGTCGACAGAATATCTCCTAATTCTATTAAACTTTCTTGTTGTTCAACTAAATGCAATTGAGCCGTATGTTCTTCTATGCCTAATTCCAATAAAGCTCTGCGTTCACTTTCATCCAATAGTTTTCTATCGCCAATTTTTCTGTTGGTAACACGAGTGAAAATAGCTTCAAGTTTTGGATCAGCCAAACGACTGCTAGATTTGGCAAACTTACATTGTGCCACCAACCTTCGTTCTTGTGCTACTGGAAAATATTGAAACATGGCACTTAAGCCCAATGCTTCTGCTTGCAGGCGTATATTCTGAATCATAGCACCAAAACCTATATAGGTTCCCATGTGCTCAAAATCTAAGAAAGATTCAGAATAATATTCATCATGAATTAAATATAAATACCCTTGGTAGAAAGCTATTCGCCAAGGCTGACAATTACCGCCAGATGGAGCAGCTACAGCAGCTTCTGCCAAACATAACTTATCTTCTTCACTTAAAATATCATCTCTTTTTTCGTCTTGAACCAAGGCTAATATCGATTCTAAATCTGTTTGTGTTAAAGGCGCCTTATGAGATAGTATAATAGGTAATTCAACTTTGGGTTCAGGAACCAACTCGTCTAAATCTATATAAAATCTTCCTGAGATGGTTGACTGCCCCAATAGAATTTTTCTTCCCATTTCTGCTGCTACACCGCCTCCCATAGTAACTGCAGAGGCCAACTGTGGA
>JAKRSG010000283.1 GCA_022402405.1 Bacteroidia bacterium
CGGCATTTAATTCGTAGCCATCAAATGGAAAATATAAGTTTAGTTGATTATCACCCACCCAATGAAAAGAAGTGCCAAGAGCCATATCTGCTATCATTCTTTCTCGTTTTTGTTTGGGCGAACCTGAGTTTATAGAACCTTGACCAATCTGTTTTTCTAGTCGCGCAAATTGCTTTTTTAGTTGGTTAATTTCGTTTTCTTGTTTTGAAATTACATTACCTATAGAATCCAAAAATACCTGCACTCCAGTATCTTTTTTTATCTGCTCTTCCAATAAATTATCAGCCAAATATTTATTCAATTTTTCTCGCATTTCAACAGCCTGCTGTTTTATTTCAGCATTGCTACTATCGCGTTTATTTTGGGCATAAATCTGGCTGAACCCAAACAGAAAAAGAATGAATAAGAGATTAAATTTAGACATATTATTTATCGTTAAACTTGGCAATAATGAGTTCTAAATTTGTTTGAAGCTCCTTAATTCTCTTCAACTGATCCATGTTTTCAATTTTGTATTTGGTAAGTATTTTTTCTAAATCCTTATTGAGTTTTACCATTTCATTTTTGATGTTAATTAAACCAGGATTAGTTTGTTCTAAGTTAATGAGTGCATTTATTTTTTGGTTTATTTTCTCGATTTGGTCCTGAATAATCTGTTCATTCACTATTTCTTTACTTGGAAGTCTTCTTTCTGGTTTCCTGAAATTAAAAGCTATAGAAATTTCATTGGATGCGGGAGCTAATTTGTTTAAATTACCTGTGTGATGGTAATAATTGTAATTAACCATCACATTTTTAAAGTTAAAACCTAATCCCATTATGGCCGAACCATGTGTTCTATATCCTACATTTAAGGATACTGTTTCACTCCAGTTTCCACTTACAATAACATCTACTAGTTTGGGAGCAGCCATAAAATTGTAATAGTTTACTATTGGTTTTATTTTGTATTCTGCATTTTCATCTACAATAAATGTGTAATTAGCACCTGCGATAAAGAAGCCATTTAAGTTTTGAGAACCAGTAAGCATCATAGGTGATGAGCCATACACTTCTAGCTGTTTTTTAAACCTGTAAACAAAACCTGCCCCACCAGTTACCAATAAATCATTTAAGGTTGGATTGCTTAAACTTGGGTCGGTAAAGTTAACTTGAGAACTTAAAAAATCAGTATTGAGGTTGGTTTGCATAAACCCTAAACTCAGACCTAAATTAAGGTTATGGTTGGTAGCTAATTTTACTAATTTGCTATAGCTGCCTTCTACGTTTACTGTTTGGAATGCTCCACTCCACTGACTAATAGCCTTAACACCCATTCCATCTGATGATTTCCCTAAGGTTGAATGTAATGAAAAGTTAATAGTTCTTGGTGAGGCTGCAATGCCACCTACTTGGGTCTTTGCGTTAAAGGCTGCATGGATAGCATCGTAGCTTCCTGTAAGTGCTGGATTACTTAAGTACGGATTAAGTAACTGAGTATAAAAATTAGAGCGATCTTGCGCAGAAGCACCGAGAGCTATGAATGTATTAAGTATACTTGCTGTTATTTTGGTTAAATTTTTCATATCGAATTACCTTTCTATTATTGGTTAACAATATTTAAAGCACCTCTAAACTTATCGCCTGTTTTGCTATTATTAAAAACATAAAAATATACACCTGTAGGTAGTTTAGTGCCGTTGTAGGTGCCGTCCCAGTTGTTTTGATAATTTCCTGAAATAGAATACACTTCCATGCCACTCTCATTGTATACACTCAAGCTGTAATCTTTGTATAATTCTGGATTATCAATTGAAAAGAAATCGTTTAAGCCGTCGCCATTTGGAGATAAATAATTGTTCACAGGTAATGGTTGGTTTACTTCAATTTCATCTTTTACGTAGATCGTTACAATGGCAGTATCATATAAAGGAACAGCCTGCAAATCTGTTACTACAATAACGAGTGTTATGGCATCATTTTTCTCATAATCAATCTTCTGTTTTACGCTGATATTTCCGTTTGTAGAGTCTATAGCAAAAAATGGGTTCAGACCAATAGAACTATAAACTAAATTGGCGGCAGCATCTGGACTATTAGAAACCAATGTGCCTATAATGGTGCCTATGCTATCGTTTTCGGATACATTAAATTCTTGGTCGTTGATACTTGGTTTTTCACTGATATCTACCACATTTATAACAAATACATCTTCTAAAACAGAGCCGCCATTATCGGTGGTTGCCACACGAACCGAGTAGGTGTTTTTGGCTTCGAAATTGGCAGAGAAATTACTTCTCAAGGTATTTCCTTCAATAATAAAAAAGGCGTTATCGGTTGATCCAACACCTGTTACTAAGGTGTATTTATGGGATTCGTTTGCATCTACGTCTGATGTAGTAAACAATCCTATCTCGGTAAGAGCTTGTTTGTTTTCTTGTAAGGTATTATTTGATAATAGAATTGCGGTTGGTGCATCGTTTGCATCTGTAACTTGTATGCTAAATGCTCTTTCAAAAGTGGCATTGGTAACATCGGTAACTCTAACACGAATAGAATATGTTTTCTTAGCTTCAAAATTAAATACTACATTGGCATATAGTGTATCGTTAACTATGCTAAAGTTGCTATTATCTATGGAGCCAACACCTGAAACTAAACTATAATTAAATCCAGAGAATTGATCGGCATCGCTTGCGGTAAATGTTCCTACTACCTCACCAATTGGCATGTTTTCGCTTACCGAATTATCGCCTAATTCTAATGCTGTTGGTGCGTCTACGCTATCTTTAATTTGAATAACAAATTGTTTGCTAAAGCTGCTTCCAGAGGCATCTGTAGCGGTTAACACAACGATATAAAAGTTCTTAGTTTCGAAATCAAATATATTATTAGTTCTTAGCTCGTTGCCAATAATAAAGAAGTTGCTATTGTTGTTTCCTGTAACATTGGCAAAGCTGTAGGTAAAGGCGTCTCCAGCGTCTTGGTCGATGGTACTTATATCACAAACTTTGCTAGCAATAGGTAAGTTTTCAGCAACAGTTTGAGTGCTTAGAATAATATTGGTTGGAGCATCGTTGCTATCTGCAATTAATACGTTGAATACTTTTTCTACTGTTCCTCCATTTCCATCATTGCTTTGTACTCGAATTGAAAAGGTATTCTTAGATTCATAATTAAATACTCTATTCGAGCGTAATTCGTTTCCTATGATTACAAAAGCTACATTGTCTGAATCACCGTTACCGGCAGCAAACGAGTAACTATAGGTATTTAAAGGATCTTGGTCTGTGGTGCTAAAAGTTCCGATGAATGTTCTTGAACTTCTGTTTTCTACGATTTCATTAGAACTTAAGCTAATATCTGTCGGCACATCGTTGGCGTCGTTGATGGTAATCTGAAACTGTTTTTCGAAGAACAATTGGCCATTATCACTGGTACGAATTCGAATGCTATAAGTTGATTTAGCTTCATAATTAAATGGACCAGCAGTTAACAAACTATCATTTCTGATTATAAAGTTGCCATTATTGGTTGAACCATTTCCTGCCACTAATGAATAAGTAAAGGTATTGTTTGCATCTGCATCTGTGCTGTACAACATACCCACAAATGAATTTGCAGTAAGATTTTCATCAACAGAATTGTTACTTAAAACTACGTTGGTTGGAGCATCATTGCTATCCGAAATATTGATTACAAATTGCTTAGAGAAGCTTGCTAAGCCATCGCTTGTTTGGATAAATACATTATAAATCTGTTTGCTTTCAAAATCATATTGGGCATTAGTTCTCAATTGATTTCCATTAATATAAAAGGCTGCATTATCGTTTCCAGCAATGTTTAAGAACGAATACGAGAAAAAGTTACCGGCATCTTCATCAGTTGTGTTTAGCGTTCCAACCAAGCTATTTAATGGTCTATTTTCTACTACAATATCGTTGCTTAATGAAATATTAGTAGGAGCATCGTTGGCATTTAGAACATAAATTGAGAATGTATCAGAGTAGGTGCCACCGTTACCATCATTAGTCTGAATCCTAATCTTATATGAGTTTTTTAATTCGTAGTTAAAGCTAGCACTCGAGCGCAATTGGCTTCCAACTATGTTAAACATATTGTTATTGTCTGAACCTAAACCGCCAACTAAGGAATAGCTGTGTGTTTGACCCGCATCTGAATCGACAGTGCTTAATGAGGCAATCACAGAACCGGCAGACAAATTTTCATTTAGTGAATTGGTACTTAAACTTAAGCTTGTAGGTGCGTCGTTACTATCGCTAACCATAATGGTAAATACTTTCTGGAAATTTGCGTTACCATTATCAATGGTTTGTGCACGAATGGAGAAGCTGTTTTTGGTTTCAAAGTCTAATATACTTGCCGTATATAAACTATCATTTCTTACTAAGAAATTTGCATTATCTGTGCCACCAATTCCGTTTACTAATGAATAGGTAAATGAACTATTAGCATCGGCATCTGCACTTGTAAATATTCCAATAAATGAACCTGCTGGTCTGTTTTCTTTGATAGTATTTAAACTTAATGAAATATCTGTTGGGGCATCATTTTGATTGCGGATGTATATCTGAATAATCTTTGAATATGTTGTACTTGCGCCAGAACTCGCAGTTACATATAAAGTATAAACATTTTTGGTTTCGAAATCGAAACTAGCATTGCTGCGCAGTTGATTGCCTACTAAAACAAAACTGCTGTTATCATTGCCTGGCATATTGTTATTGAAGGTAAAGGTAAACGATGGAGATGCATCCTGACTTACACCTGTTAAGTTTCCAATGAATGTATTAGCTGTCATGTTTTCGCTTATGCTATCGTTGCTAATTAATATATTGGTAGGAGCGTCTATCACATCTGTAACCTGTATGTTCAATACTTTTTCGAAATATGCACCGCCATTATCTGTGGTACGCACGCGCACTGAGAAAAGATTCTTTGTTTCAAAATCAAATGAAGTAGATGATCTTAAACTGTTTCCTGCCAAATTAAAGCTTGCATTATCTGTGCTTCCAGCTCCTGAAACCAATGTATAGATAAAGGTATTTGTGGCATCTTGGTCGGCAGTAGCAAGGGTTCCTATAACGGTATTGGCTGCTAAGTTCTCTGCAATTTGATTTGAATTAATATTGATATCAGTTGGAGTATCGTTGGCGTTTAAGATACTAATAGTAAATGATTGCTGAAAAGTACCACCCATTCCATCACTCACATTTAAGCGAATGCTATAACTTGATACCGATTCAAAATCAAAAGCCGAGTTTGTAAATAAACTATCGTTTCTAATGGTAAAACTATTATTGCCGCTGCTTCCTGATCCATTAACTAAACTAAAGGTATGAACCGATGCTGCATCTGGATCGTTTGCTGAAAGTTTTGCTACAAAGGAGTTTGCTGGTAGATTTTCTGCTATGCTTGTATTGGTAAGGTTAATAGCACTTGGAGCATCATTGCTGTCTACTACTTGTAGTAATAGTTGTTTGGTAAACAAACCTCCCATTCCATCGTTGGTTTGAACAAACACCACGTAATTCTGACGGGTTTCAAAATCAAATAAACTATTGGTTCGTAATTGATTTCCAACAATGGCAAAATCGCTGTTATTGTTTCCCGTGATACTTACAAAAGAATAGTTAAATGTATTAGCGGCGTCTTCATCTGTAGTAAATAAATAACCAATTAATGAACCAAGTGGTTTGTTTTCAGCAAACGTAGTTCCTGTTGCACTGTTGTTGATTTTTATATCTGTTGGAGAGTCGTTGATATCATCAATTAGAATGGTAAACACTCTATCAAACGAATTAGATGCTCCATCGGTTACTCTAACTCTAATACTATAACTTGATTTTACCTCGTAATTAAAGCTTGCAGTGGTTCTTAGGTTCAAACCGTTTATATTAAAACTAGCATTATTAGTGCTACCTGCGCCGCTTACTAAACTGTATGTGTAAGTGTCGTTTAAATCGTTATCTAGTGTAGAAAACGAGCCTATAATTGTTAAAGCCGGGCTGTTTTCATTTACGGTTGAGTCGCTGATAAATATTTCTGTTGGTGCTGTATTTACATCGTTTACCGAAATGGTAAAAGTTTGTTCAAAAAAGCAGCCATTGGCATCTGTAGATCTTACTCTAATGTTATGACTTGTTTTACTGGTATAATTGAGCACAGCATTTGTTCTCAATGTGCCTCCAGATATATTAAAGTTAGCATTGTCTGTGCTACCTGTTCCACTTACAAGGGTGTAGGTAAAGGTCTCGCCCAAATCGCTATCCGTGGTACTAAAGTTACCAATATTGGAATTTATTGCTAAGCCTTCATTTACTGAACTATTGCTTAACATCATGGCTGTTGGTGCATTGTTATTTTTTACAATATAGGGTGAACCAACTGTCCCGTATGCAGCGTTTTCTTGAAATAAAATGCTATCTACTCCATTGTAAATGCTATCGTTTGCAGCATTATAAAATTTGAAACTAATTTTTTCTGAACTAGTTGTGTTGCTGTAAACTGTCATGGTAGCGATATAAGCCCCGTTTACCACATTTGAAGTGTTTGCTACTCCTCTTAATTGACCGTTTACAAAAACTGCAATCTTATTGCTTGGATTGCTAAGATTAGTACAGTTAAGCTCTGCCTTGGCAGTTAAGGTCATAGAGTATTGAAATGACGCCGCGTTAACTGTCCAGTTTGGTGCGGCCGACTTTGCTTTGCTTGAGAATAAAACCAATGCAATAACAAAGTATATATATTTAGTTAGGTTCATTTTTATTTGATTAATTTATTATTGATTACTTCTTTGTCTGAAATGATTTGGATTAAATACGTGCCTTCTGGTATCGATTGTGTATTTATTTTGTGCACCGACCATTGGTCAGATTTCCTAAATGTTTCGCTTAGTAATTGTCGGCCTTGTATATCAAACAGCTTTACTTGGTAAGTTCCTTGGTAATTGTTAACTAATTCAACTTGTATAAAATCTGTAAAAGGTACTGGGTAAATGGCTACTTTCTTCTCCATTACCAAACTATTGCAATTAAACTCACTGGTATTGTTCATGGTAATTGGCTTGTTATAGCTTCCAACAATGCTGTTTGCACTGTTTTCGTTTTGAAAATCAAGCTCAATTTTCTGTTTAGTGCCTACATCGTACAGGTAATAATTAAACTTTTCGTTAGCAGAGTTGCCAAAGGTTGTTAAGTAGAAATTATGCTGTTCGTTGTTAGTTCTTACCTGGGTTACCCCACGTAGTTCGCCGTTAGATTCTGCCATTAAATAATACCTATCAGATGTTACAGGATTTTCACACAAATTAACCTTTGCAATTACACTGCTGTTGTGAGCGTATTTAGCAGGATTGATATTAAAGCTTAGGTATAATTCGTCATTGTCTAAGTCTAAAGGCTTTTTACCAAACATAGCAGAACGTGGGTAAACAATTGTTTTAGACAGAGAATCTACTGATTGAAGCATATAGCTTTTGTTTGGTATTAAGGTATTTAATGTACCCACCCAACCTACTTGGTTTACGAACATGGCAAATTGCGACTGACTTTTTATCACGTCACCATGTTTTGCATCGTAATTACCGAGAGCATTAGAAAGTGCTAAGTTACGCTGAGATAAGAACCCAATCCAATTCCAGCCTTGAATAACCTTGATAGGTTTTGTAGTAGGATCTATTTCATTACCTACAATGGTTATGGTATCTGTTTTAGCAGAATAATATCTGTAACCATTTACCACATCTACTGTTTTTAAATCACCAACCCAACCGCTAGTACTATCATACTCTGCGAAAATTTGTTCGGCGTTATCACTGTTGTTCATTACATATTGTACTCTTATTCTATCTCTAGTGCTTGGGTTGGTGAGTGTGTTTAAGATACCTGGAACTCCATTGTGTTGGTTTAGATGGAATGATGGCATATTAAGGTTAAACGACAACCAATTCCAACCTGGGTTAAGAATAATATCTCTGCTAAGTTTATCTGTTGCAGTGAAAATTACTGGAGAGATAAATGTTCCATAAATAGCATCTAATTTAAACGTGTCGCAAGCTGTGTTGCTAGACTCTACTATCGAATGCAATTTACCTTCGGTGGCATTCCAGATTTGATAGGTAATGAGTTCGTTTAAAGAAGGATTATTAGAGTAAACGGTGAGGTATGCTACGTATTTATCAGACTGACTGTAATAATTAAGTTTACCGATGCCTCTGCATTGTCCGTTTACAAAGGCTGCTATTAAATCGTCGCCGTTAGTAGAGAAGGTATTGCCAATTTTGATTTGCCCTACAATGTTCATATTGGATGAAAAATTGTTAGGATTGATGGTCCATGTAGATGGCGGATTAGCGTATACTTTAACCTTCACATACATTTTATGATTGTAGCCAAAGTTAGTAACGAGTGCCAAGTCTAAATCGTAGTTTCCAATATTAACATTGGCATCTATGGTAAAGGTTACCTTTCTGGTAGAGTTAGGAGGAATAATTCCAGATGCAGGAGAAGCGGTAATCCACCAAGGTAAATTACCAATGCTCCATTGTTTGTTTTCACCACCAGAGTTTATGATATCATTGCTAAAAGTAAGCGATTGGCCGCTTAGCTTTTCGAAGGTAAATTCTTCTAAATCCCATCTAACTTGGTTTTTATCAATATAGGCTATCCACGTTTTTGG